>JAZUJF010000023.1:0-2046 GCA_045642585.1 Candidatus Limivicinus sp. | reverse complement strand
GGCAGGGTCAATCAGCGGCAGCTACAAATCCATCATCGACCGGTGTACGGCGAATATCTACAAGCCTTATCTGAAAGGAAAAGCTCCCGCGCCGCTTCTCACCGACTGGCGCAATGAGGTCATGCGGCAGCCGGAGCCGGAAGCGCGTGAGCTGGCTTTGAGCGCTGAGCTAATCACCGAGGGCAGCTTGAATGTCTTTGCTCACGCCTCCGATGTGGACATGAGCAACCGTATTGTCGTTCTCGACCTGTACGAAATGGGTGAATCTCTGCGTCCGACGGCGCTTGTGGTCACGCTGGAGGCCATCCAAAACCGTGTCATGAAAAACCGGAATAAGGGCAAGTTTACATGGGTATTTCTCGACGAAGTGTATCTGTACTTCAAATACCACTATTCCGCTGATGTGCTATACAGGGCATGGAAGCGCTTTCGCAAATACGGCGGCATTATGACGGCGGCAACGCAGAATGTGGAGGAATGTCTGCAATCCGAAACTGCACGACTGATGTTCGCAAACTCCGAGTTCCTTATGCTGTTCAATCAGGCGGCAACTGACCGCGCCGAGCTTTCCAATCTCCTGCATATCTCTGATACGCAAATGGGCTATGTGACAGACGTTGAGCCGGGACACGGCCTCCTGCGTGTATCCGGCGCGGTGATCCCCTTTGATTGCACGATCCCGCAGGACAGTGAGCTTTACCGCCTGATGAACACAACTCCGGGGCGCGGTTGATATGGCGCGGAGCAAAGCAAAAGAAGCTGGACGAAAAAAGCTCGTCCGAGAAAAGGCTGACACCTTAAAGGAAAGGCTGCCCTGGAAAGCGCCGGGCAAGGAGATCATCAAACAGGCCGGACGCTACCGGACAATAGAGACAGCCAGAAAGCAGCTCAACGAGGCAAAGCAGGCCATCGCGCCGGATCAAGAGCAGCAGCCATATACCGCTGTGGACAAGGTGGAACGATATTCGGTTAACGCCGCCCATAATGCATTGAGAGCCTTACCCGTTGGAGCGAGAAAGACGCATAGCGCTGTCGTGGATAATTCGTTTCACGGTGAAACGAATTCTGAGGCATCTCCGCCGCAAGCAAAAGAGCAGATGCGGCGTGCTTTTGTACGTCAGGTTCGGGAACAGAAGCAGCAGAGTGCAAGAAGAAACCCTATCCCGGTGCCGCAGGAAAAGTCCTCCAAAATGGAAACGTATCGGGTTATAGAAGCCCCGGCACAGATAAGAAAACGCAAAACCGCGGGGCAGCGTCAAAATGCGCTGTCCCGCGACAAATATTCTTCTGCTATTTCCAAAGCGCAGATCGTCAAGGAGCAGGGGCGCAGACTGGCAAGAGACAAAGCAATACAGGAGATCAAGACGGATACAGCAAAGACGGCAGCAAAAAGAAGCGAAAACTTTTTCAAAAAGCTGGGTACTGCGGTCACAAAGTCTGTCACACCCAGCAAAGAAACGCTGCTTTACGCAGCCGGAGCTTTGGCACTTATCATTATTCCCCTTGTAGTCATTATGGGCGTTGCCTCTATGCTTACCGGCAGTGGTGACAGGCGCAACGCCTATATTCCCGTGAGTGCGGAGGTGGAGGCATACCGTCCCTTAATCCGGCTATACGCCGCACAGCATGGCATTCCCGAATACGAGGACTTGATTGCCGCTGTGATGATGCAGGAGAGCTGCGGTCAGGGCAGCGATCCCATGCAATGCTCAGAAAGCGGCTATAATACCCGGTATTCTCATTCACCAAATTCTATCACTGATCCCGAATACTCCATTGATGTGGGCATACAGGCTCTTGCCAATGCGCTGCAAATGGCAGGTGTAGAAAGTCCGATAAACCTTGAACAAATATCCCTCGCGTTACAGGGCTATAACTTCGGCAATGGCTATATCTCATGGGCGCTTGCTAACTACGGCGGCTATTCCGAGCTGAACACCAGCGAGTTTTCCGATATGATGGCGGCACGTCTGGGCTGGTCAGGCTACGGAGATAAAGCCTATGTATCTCACGTCCTACGATATTATCCTATTGGACGATCCTTTA
>JAZUJF010000022.1:0-7314 GCA_045642585.1 Candidatus Limivicinus sp. | reverse complement strand
CGTTCTTGATGCGGTCGAGCTTTTCTTCCGGAGAGAGAGCCATGAAAGCCTCATACTCTTCCTTGACGCGCTGTGCGCCGGACTTGGTGTCGTCCAGAAGCCCCTGACTGAACTTCTTCCAGTCGGTAGCCTTGAGCATATCCCAGGCGATGGTGCCGACCTCAATCAGATTGTCCTTCTGGGCCTTCCAGGACATCTCATCCTTGCACGCCCAGAACTGAGGATTCGGGTACTGGATCTTTTCTTTCTTAGCCATTATTTATTTCCCTCCTCTTTGTGGATGCGTTTGATCTCAAGGGACTCAACAAAGGCCTGAACGCGGGTGCGCAGCTGGCCGGAGTTGCCGTTGTTGTACAGTCTGTCGATGGACAGAACAGGCCAACCGTACTCGTCGTGCATGATGTGGGACACCAGAGCACGCTCGAAGCCCCAGTAGTCGCAGTACTTCATCTGCTCGTAGATGATGCCTTCCGCGTTGTACTCCTTGGCCAGACGGTCTGCGGTCTCACGACGCTGCAGCACCTTCTCGTCGGCTATGTAACGGGCGCACTCGGAGTGCTGCATAACGTGCAGGCAGATCTGACGGAGTGCATCCTCGTCGTCCTTCAGCTCGATGACCTCGCGGCCGGGAGTGGAGCCGAAGCAGTAACGGTCGGAAACCACCAGAGCGCCGCAGCCCTCGATGAGCTTGGTAAGGCTGGGATCGTCGATCTCGGAGCCGACGATGGCAACTCTTGCGCGGAAAGCGGGCTTCTTGTCGGGCTTTCTCTTCTTCAGCTCCTCCAGAGTCTCTCTCAGGTAGGGCAGAATGAGAGCCTTGGGGCAGGTGTAGGTCACGAGGTTGAGCACATGGAACTCGTATCCGGTGATAACGGGATTGTCTGCCTTGCGCATCTGGCCGATCTCGGAGATGATGCGGCATACCTCATTGTGCTCCTCAACAGCCTTGCGGATAGCGGCGTCGGAGGTATCCACACCGTACTTTTCGGTGAGAACATCCAGCACGCGCAGACGCATCTGCTTTACATAGGAGTCAAGAGTGTAGTCGGTCACCTTGTAGGGGATGTCGCAGTGGGTGACAAAGAAGTTGGGCTTATCGTTGATGTTAAGGATCTCGAAGTGCTCCATGGCACGGTTCATCATGGAGCAGGCGTCCACGCCGATCATGGCATCCAGGAACTGATAGCCGCCCTCAATGCCGCGCTCCACCAGAGCTCTTGCGAACTCGCAGGTGTAGTTGGACATATAGTAGGTAGCAATATCGATAGATCCGGTGTTGGGTGCGCGGAGTCTGACAGAGAAGCACTTGTCAACATTCAGCAGAACCTCAGGGACATGATAGCAGGTATAGCCGATGGCCAGACCGCCGTCCTCCTGAGCCTTTTTGCACAGCTCGTTGTTGGCGTTCTCAAGCAGACTTTCAAAGTAGATAAGATGCTTAAGATCTTTCAAATGTTTACACCTCTTCTTTAAAGTATTTCTATTCTCCGGAGTGCTTCTTCCACTCCGATGAGTACCGGTGAATCCGCAGGCAGCTCAAGGACGCTCCTGCCCTTGATGTCGTTTGCGGCAAAGCCGCTGTCTGCGGGGATATAGGACAGGACATCAACACCCGGCAGGGATATCATATCCCTGAGCTCGGGATTGGTCATCCTGTTGACGATGATGCCGATACGGTCATACTTGATAAGATCGTCGGCAACACCCTTGATAGTGGCTATGACCTGACTGCCCTTCTTGCTCTGATCGGTGATCAGCAGCAGATGGGTGACCTTTTCCATAACACGGCGCTGTATCTGCTCGATACCCGCCTCACCGTCAATTACAACGTAGTCAAAGCTGTTGGCAAGAAGCCCGATAACTTCCTTCAGGTAGGAATTGACCTTGCAGTAGCAGCCGGAGGATTCCGGACGGCCGATGGCAAGGAACGCAAATCCGGGCATCTCGATGAGCGCGTCAAAAATTCTGAATCTCGCCTCACTGAGGAGCTCGAGAGCCTCTCTGGTCTCGCCGTTCTCAACGCTGTCAACAATGCTCATACGGATGTCGTCCAGCGTCAGCTTCACATCCACGCCAAGAGCCACGGACAGACCCACAGCCGGATCCGCGTCGATCGCAAGGATCTTCTTGTCCGGGTATTTCTCCACAAGCAGTCTCACAACAGAGGCCGAAACG
Source organism: Candidatus Limivicinus sp. (assembly GCA_045642585.1). Classification (GTDB taxonomy): domain Bacteria; phylum Bacillota; class Clostridia; order Oscillospirales; family Oscillospiraceae; genus Limivicinus. Next base: position 5,139 of record JAZUJF010000022.1, on the reverse strand, counting down.
GAGGTCTTACCCACACCGCCTTTTCCCGCGACCGTAATAATCTTGGCGCTATTTTCCATACGCGTCCCCCCTTTTATAGATGGGTAAACTTCCACCTAATAATTATCGTTAGTATTCTAACACAGTTTTCGCTTTTTTGCAAGAAAAAGAGAGAAAATATATACAGGCAAAGAGAGAAAATATATACAGGCATTTGTCATACTAGTATCTATTTGCCAAAAGCTGTATTTTAACGGTCTTATCCCGGAGCTGTATATTCACAAAAAAACAGCCTGCGCAGCGATATGCAGGCTGTAATTGATCCGTATGCTCCGGAGTGAGTATCAGTTCAGCAGATACACTCCCAGATTGAGATATGCCGCGAAGGTCACCCAAAGTATATAGGGTATCATCAGCTTTCCGGCTCTGTCCGAGATAAAGCGGAACAGCACCGCCGTTACGATTATTACCGCCCACAGCACCAGAAGCCATATAAACGAAAACAGGTACAGCCCCATGCTGAAAAACAGTATTGACCAGAAGAAGTTCAGGATGAGCTGCAGAGTATAAAAGCTCAGCGCCCTGACCTTCCGGGTCTCGTGGGCCTTGGATGACCAGACATAATATGAGGCAAGTCCCATGAGGATATAGAGTATGGTCCATGCCACCGGGAATAACCAGCCCGGGGGACTCAGGGGAGGCTGCTTTATAGTCTGAAAGGTCTCCATGCCGTCCTTTGTAATCAGCGCCGACAGTCCGCCCAGAGCCAGCGGTATGGCGCAGGCTGTCAGTTTTTCCTTCAGTTCTTTTTTCATCATTCATCACCCGTATTATGATATGAAGGATGTCCCATGTCTATTCATCGCGTCTTTTCCGAAAACGCAGATGTTTCGTCCCGAATTACAGGCATATGGCTTTATTATTCAGTTTTTCACATATTATCCGGCAAATATTGCCATCCGGGATACGATACATTTTGGCAAAAGTATTCCTTGAATTAGAAAAGCAACTGTGTTATACTTAGTCGGATTTTAATGACCGGTATTATTCAGGACAGGAATATTCATTAAGGAGATCAGTTTCGTGAAGCGTCTAAAGGTTTCAAACAATGTTATCCGCCGTCTGCCCCGCTACCTGCGCAAGCTGGATGAGCTCACCGCAAACGGTGTCAGCCGCATTTCATCCTTTGCTCTGGGTCAGCAGCTCGGCCTCACCCCGTCTCAGATCCGTCAGGATTTCAGCTGCTTCGGTGAATTCGGTCAGCAGGGATACGGATACAATGTCACCGCTCTCCGTGCCCAGATCGGCACTATTCTGGGAATGGACAGAGGCTTTACCGCCATCCTCGTGGGCGTTGGCAACATCGGCCGCGCTCTTATTGACAACTTCTGCTTCCGTGAATGGGGCTTCCACATGATCGGTGCCTTCGATATAAAGCCCGAGCTTATCGGCAGGGAGCTCAACGGCGTCACGGTCCACAGCATGGATGAGCTTGTGCCCTTCATCAAAGACAAGCATGTGGATGTGGCCGTGCTGACGGTGCCCAAGGATGTGGCCATCGGCGTCACAGAGGTCCTCACCGCAAACGGCGTGGAGGCTATCTGGAACTTCACAAACATTGAGCTTACCGAGCCTAACAGCTCCACCATCGTTGAGAATATCCATTTCTCCGACAGTCTTCTGAGCCTGAGCTACTATGTGTCGGAGCGTCAGGACGAGAACGCCGCAAAGGCGGCCAGAGCGGAGAAAGAATAGTCATTAGTTATTAGTCGTTAGTTATTAGTCATTGGATAAGGGGACCGTTGCCGCGGTTCCCTTTTTTGATAAGGAGCACATTCATTATGGCCATCGACGGAATATTATTTGATCTTGACGGGACTCTGTGGGATGCCTGCGTGAACGCGGCCGCCAGCTGGCAGAGCACTCTGCGGCGGCTCACCGGCTCCGATATGGGTATAGATCTGGAGGCGATACGAAAAATGATGGGGCACTCTCTGTCCGAGATCACGGCGGAGTTTTTCCCCGACCGTCAGGACATCGCCGCCCGGCTCGTGGCGGAGTGTGTGAGGGATGAGGCCGAATACCTGAAGCTTCACGGCGGAAAGCTGTATCCCGGTGTGGCGGAGCTGCTGAAAACGGCTTCCGGGAAGCTGCCTCTGTTCATCGTCTCCAACTGCAGCTTCGGATATATCGAAAGCTTTCTTGACTTCAGCGGTCTGAAAGAATATATTGAGGAATATCTCCATCCCGACCTCACAGGGCGCAGCAAGGCGGGCAATATCTCCCTGCTTGCGGAGAAGTATTCCCTCCGCTCCCCTGTCTATGTGGGCGACACCCATATGGACAGAGACGCCGCACTTGAGGCCAAATGTCCGTTTATCCACGCCGCCTACGGCTTCGAGCCGGAGCTTGAGTGGGCGGATAAGATATACTCCCCCCTTGAGCTTTTGAGGTATATTCAGGACTGATACAGAGCACCGATAAGAATATGAGGTAAAAATATGTCAGATACCATAGCCGCCATTGCCACCGGAGGGATCATCTCCGCCATAGGTATAATAAGAATGTCAGGACCCGACACCGTGAGGATAGTCGATACCCTTTTCAGACCCTTTGCGGGCAGACCCATGAGGGAGCGCGAGGACAGAAAGCTTGTTTACGGCAATCTGTTCACCGCCGGGGGGGAGCTTCTGGATGTGTGTCTGTGTACCGTGAGCCGGGGTCCCATGAGCTACACCGGCGAGGACACGGCCGAGCTCCAGTGCCACGGCTCTCCCGTGATGCTCAGAGCCGCCCTTGAGGAGCTGTTCCGGCAGGGTGCCCGTCAGGCGGGGCCGGGAGAGTTTACAAAGCGTGCCTTTCTCAATGGCCGTATGGAGCTCACGAGCGCCGAGGCGGTCGTTGACCTCATAGACGCCGAGAGCATCGAATGTGCAAAGAATGCCGCCGCCCAGCTCAACGGCGCCGTGGGCAGGCGTATGGAGCGGATATATGACTCTCTGACGGATATGTCCTCCCACTTCCACGCCGTGCTGGATTATCCCGACGAGGATATAGAGGACTTCCGGCTGGAGGCATACAGGGACCGACTCAGAAGTGACAGCGAGGAGCTTGAGGCACTTCTCAGGACCTTTGAAAGAGGCAAGCTCATGCGTGACGGTATTCCCGCCGCCATCATAGGCAGACCCAATGCCGGCAAGAGCTCCCTGCTCAACGCCCTTCTGGGCTATGACCGCGCCATAGTCACCTCCGTTCCCGGCACGACCCGGGACACCATCGAAGAAAAGCTCAGGCTGGGCAGTCTTACCCTGCGCCTGTGCGACACCGCCGGTATCCGGGACACCGGAGACGAGGTGGAAAAGCTGGGTGTGGAGCGCTCCCGCCGTGCCATGAGCGAGGCCGCCCTTGTGCTGGCTGTCATCGACGGCAGTACGGAGCTGACAGGTGAGGATATTGAGCTTATCCGTGAGGCGGAAAAGGCGCCCCACGCCGTGGCGGTCATATCAAAGAGCGATCTTGCCCCCCTGTGCGCTCTGCCTGAAACAGAGCTTCCCATTGTCTCTGTCAGCTCTCTGACCGGTGAGGGTCTTGACAGACTGGAGGAGCTGATAGTCAGTATGTTCCCCCTGCCCTCCGTTCCCGCGGGGCAGATACTCACAAACCTCCGCCATGCACAGGCCGTGTCCGGAGCGCTCGAGAGCATGACCTCCGCCCTGAAGTCAATGGAGATGGGCTGTACCCCGGACATAGTTCTCACCGAGTGCGAGGCCGCCATGGAGGCCATAGGCGAGCTCACCGGCAGAAGCGTCCGGGAGGATGTGACCAACCGGATATTCTCACGGTTCTGCGTGGGGAAATAGTCGTCAGCTGTCAGCTGTCAGATCGGAGGAGACAGGATGAGTTACACGGAGCTTCATATGGAGAGCTATCCCAGAAAGGCCCATTTTGATTATTTCCGCACCCTGCAGTACCCCTATGTGGGTATGACGGCAGATGTGGATATAACCGACTTCATGGCAAAGCTCAGGGAGCGCTCCCTCCCCTTCTTTCTCTCGTTCTATTACTGCGCCGTCAGCGCGGCAAACTCCGTTCCCGAGCTCAGGCAGAGGATACGGGGCGACAGGATAATCCAGTATGATAACTGCCCCGGCTCATACACCGTGGCTCTGCCCGACGGCACATACTGCTACTGCTCTCAGGGCTGTGCTCTGCCCTTTGAGGAGTATCTTCCGGAGGCACGGGAACGGCTGGAAAAGGCGAAGCGGGAGCACAGTCTTGACGACGGCGACGAAATAGAGAGCCTTATGTTTATATCCTGCGTCACCGGCGTCAGCTTCACCTCTCTCATAAATCCCGTCCCCATTCCGGCCGACTCCAATCCCCGCATCACCTGGGGAAAGTATTTCACCCGGGAGGGCCGGGTATTTATTCCCGTGGCGCTCCTGTGCAACCACGCCATAGTTGACGGGAGGAATTTCTCCGAATTCTACAGCGCGCTGGACAGAGAGCTGGAGAAGCTGTGAGATGTGAGATGAGCTGTGAGATGAGTAAATAATTGTTGACACGAGCCGCCGCTTGTGCTATCATAATCGGGCGGCTCAGATGTGCAGAAGTACCCAAGAGGCCGAAGGGGCTCCCCTGCTAAGGGAGTAGGTGTCCAAAAAGCACGCGAGGGTTCAAATCCCTCCTTCTGCGCTCATAAAAGATAAGCATCCCGAATGGGGTGCTTATTTTTTATGGATGGATGGGATTTGAACGGGAGCGGTAGTGAATGACACGCCGGGGGCGTGTCAGAGCCGCGACCCGGCCGCCCGCAGCGAGACCCGCTTGCGGTTAATATGCCTTCCCCTTCCGCAGAATGGGAAGGGGGACCGCTTGCGGTGGATGAGGTTTTCCCCTGAAAAAACATCGGACATTGCACAATGCTCAAAATGCGCCTGCGGGCGCGAGACCTCATCCGTCACGGGCGGACGCTGGAGAATATGTATTGTCGCAGTCTGTCGCCCGCCGCCCGTGCCACCTTCTCCAAAGAAGAAGGTTTTACATTGTGCAAATCTTTTTATCTATATCCGAGTATGTGCGTATACCGTAGATATTCGGTAATAGTCAAGGATATAATTTTTAATGCAAAATTCTTCGTGTGTTCGGAATAGCATAGTT
>JAZUJF010000021.1:0-2968 GCA_045642585.1 Candidatus Limivicinus sp. | reverse complement strand
ATGTGCCCTTATTTAGTCACTTTTTCTTGCAATACACAAAGTATTCCTGCGAAAAAGTGCCGTCATCAGAACCCATTTTCTCTCGGTATCTGCTCTTGCCGCATTATGCGGTGTTGCCTATGCAGTTTTATCTGTCCCGCTTGACAATTTATGCTATAATACAAAAAAGTCAGGCAGACAAATGATACATAATTCGGTTTACATAAAGATATTTCGTCGGCGATGATATTCATGTATTCGGAAAGAGAGGAGAAGATAATGGAGCTTGAGACCGAGAGATTGATACTACGTCCCTGGCGTGAGGACGATGCCACGGAGCTGTACAGATATGCGTCCGACCCGGCAGTTGGCCCTGCCGCCGGTTGGCCTGTCCATACATCGGTGGAGAACAGCCGTGAGATAATCCGGAATGTGCTGTCGGCAGAGGAGACCTATGCGGTGGTACTGAAGGAAACCGGAAAGCCTGTGGGAAGCGTGGGTCTTATTGCGCCCATGCAGTCACACACAGAGACCGAAGAGGGCGAATATGAGATCGGCTACTGGATAGGCAGACCCTATTGGGGGCAGGGGCTTATTCCGGAGGCTGTCAGATGTATGCAGGAGCACGCCTTCCGTGAGCTGGGGTGTACAGGAATGTGGTGCGGATATTTTGATGGCAACGAGAAGTCAAAGCGCTGTCAGGAGAAGTGCGGCTTCCGCTATCACCACACCGAGTACGGCATATTCTGGGAACTGACCGGGGAAGTGAAAACCGAGCATTTTGAGTATCTTTCAAAGGCTCAGTGGGAGTCGGGACTGTCGGCAAGACCTTATTGATTAACATATTATAAATAACATAACAAAGTATACATAATATAATTTACAGATAATATAAGACATATTATCATAAACATAATAGAGTTAACATAATATACAGACGGACGGTGTTCCGTCTGTTTTTTCTCATTTTCTCTTTGTGCTCATCATTGTTTATCCTACAAATTACTGTATTTGACTCCTTTTCTTCTCTTGACCCCACATTATATTAATGATAAAATACACTGTCTCATTATGAGCATTATGTTTTCTATTTTCCCTGCTTATGCCGGGAAAAATGAGCTGACGGGAAACGATCCCCATGGGCAGTCTGCTTTCGATCGTCATATTGCGTATGGGAATTTTGCATGGAGATATAGCGGGTATGTTTGTTTCTGATAAATGGCAGGATTTTGAACTTATTGACTGTTCCGGCGGCGAAAAGCTGGAGCGCTGGGGCAGGTATTATCTTGTGCGCCCCGATCCTCAGGCTATCTGGGCCACACCTAAAAAGAATATCCACTGGAACGACCGTGATGCCCGCTATCGCAGAAGCGAGACCGGCGGCGGAAGCTGGGACAAGGGCGGGCTTCCCGCTAACTGGCAGATACACTATGGCGAGCTGACCTTCAATGTAAAGCCCATGAACTTCAAGCACACTGGTCTTTTTCCGGAGCAGGCCTGCAACTGGGACTGGGCAATGGATAAGATCCGCAGGGCAGGCAGACCAGTCAGCGTTCTGAACCTTTTCGGATATACCGGTGCCGCCACTGTTGCCTGTGCCAAGGCCGGCGCCTCCGTGTGCCATGTGGACGCGGCTAAGGGAATGGTCAGCTGGGGCAGAGAGAATGCCGCGTCCTCCGGTCTCGGCGATGCTCCCATCCGCTGGATAGTGGATGACTGCGCAAAGTTTGTTGAGCGCGAGATCCGCCGCGGCAGGAGGTACGATGCCATAATCATGGATCCTCCGTCCTACGGCAGAGGGCCGGGAGGCGAGGTGTGGAAGCTGGAGCAGAATCTCTGGCCTTTCGTTTCCCTGTGCGCCGGGGTACTCAGCGATGACCCCCTGTTTGTCATTATCAATTCCTATACCACCGGCCTTTCCGCTTCCGTCCTCACCTATGTGACCGAGAGCATCTTTACCAAAAAGTACGGAGGCCGGTCCGAGAGTCAGGAGCTGGCTCTGCCTGTGACCGAGAGCGGACTTTATCTTCCATGCGGCGCTACCTGCCGCTACTACCGCGGAGACTGAGAGTAAATGAGCATTATCAGCTTCAAAAATGTACATTTCACATATCCCGGCGAAAACACGGAGATATTGAAGGGCATTGACCTTGAGATAGAAGAGGGGAGCTTTACCGCGATCCTGGGCCGCAATGGCTCCGGCAAGAGCACTCTTGCCAAGCACATGAACTCCCTTTTCATTCCCGATGAGGGCACGGTCACTGTCTGCGGCTTTGATACCTCCGAGGAGGCGCATATCATCGACATCAGGCGCAATGTGGGCATGGTGTTCCAGAACCCGGACAACCAGATCGTTGCCAATGTGGTGGAGGACGATGTGGCCTTTGCTCCGGAAAATCTGGGTGTTGAGCCCGGTGAGATCCGCCGCCGTGTTGACGAGAGCCTGAAGCAGGTCGGTATGTATGAGCTTCGTATGCACGCCCCGCATCTTCTCTCCGGCGGCCAGAAGCAGCGTATCGCCATCGCGGGAGTGATGGCCATGGAACCGAGGATCATCGTCCTTGACGAGCCTACCGCCATGCTGGACCCGGTGGGCAGGGAGGAGGTCGTCTCCACTGTCACAAGGCTCTGCCGGGAGAAGGGCATCACCGTCGTTCTGATAACTCACCATATGGACGAGTGTGTGGGCGCTGACCGGCTTATCGTCATGTCAGACGGAATGATAATCTCCGACGGAAAGCCGGCACAGGTGTTTTCGGATGTTGAGCTTCTGGAGAGTCAGGGACTTACCGTACCCGAGACCGCAAGACTTCTGTATGACCTCAATAATGCGGGCATCGCCGTGCCCCTCTCATCGCTCACCGAAGAGGACTGCGCCGAGACCGTGGCAAAGGCGCTTAAGGCAACACCGCATAATACGCCCGCGACATCTACCGGATAAAATGTGCTCTGATTTAGTCACTTTTTCTTGCAATACACAAAGTATTCC
>JAZUJF010000020.1:0-10707 GCA_045642585.1 Candidatus Limivicinus sp. | reverse complement strand
GTCCTTTTTGATGAGTGTAGGGGTATATTCATTTTAAAGGTTTTCTTGTTAATGCTCTACTTTTATTTTCTCTTTTTTATGAAAAATGTTGGGTGTAGATCATCCTCGCCAGATGTCTACCCCAACATTTATTATAGAACCTCAAAAACCCAGAAATCTCAACGGTTTCTGGGTTTTTCTTTTTTCGTTTTGTCTGTTCCCTTTTGAAGAAATTTGATGCTTTTTTCTTAATTGATCGCAGGAATGACAAAATGACCGGATGCCTTCATCGACATCCGGTCATTTATGAATTTAGAAGCATACGACTCTCCAGCAACCATCTTCCACGATCAAGTCCACCTTGAAATATGAACTCTCCCGTTCCGGGTGCTCCGTAGATGTCCTGAAGTAAATATAAATGGTTCGTGTCGTTCCTTCCGGCTCATCACCTGTGATCTCGTCTATACCATCCATTCTGCAAATCTGCATCATTTCAACAGGTACAATATCTTCTGCGGAAATCAGCCCGGCAGAGGCAAGGCTAAGCACTCTATCGAGTTTCAGGGAAGCATCCTCGGGAAAGTTCCTCTCTTCCGTGATCTCATAGTATACCGGGAAATCGCATGCTGTGATTTCACTGAAGACTCCGATGGCAGATGTACGGGATAAATGTCCCTGAATAATTCTCTCAAATCCGTCATAGCCCTTCACATAGGCATCGACCACAATACAGGCAACATTTAAGGCAGTTGACTTACTAGAGCCTGGCTGCATCACTATATCAGATGTGGGTGTAACAGAATTCAGCGCTTCCTCATAAGGATTCTTTACATCGTCATTTACATTGAAACAGCTGTGCGGATCCATGAGCTTGCCGTCCCAGCTGAAATTCTCGCACCCGGCCAGGAAGAAGTGCGGATTCGGGCAGTTCACAACATCACAGCCAAGAAATACAGCGTTATCTGAATCCTGGAGCATGGCGGCCCCGTTACTGCAGTCGTGGATTAGCGTATTCTGCACATGAAGATTCTGAATATTCTGCGCCTGAATGCCCAATATTCCGCAGCCGTAGAGGTCACAGCCTTCCAGAATGATATTATTTGAATCCCGCAGATTAATAACACCGCCCATGCAGAGTCCTTGCTCGGGCGTATGTCCGAGATGCACATTCTCCAACGTGAAATTGGAACAGGAAATATAGTTCAGGACATTGGCATAGCGCGGCTGCGTAACGATTTCTCCGCCGACGATGTGGAAGTTTTTAACATTCCCGATGAACAACTCATAACCGTCATAGCAGTATACCCATGCGTATGTTCTATCCCCGAATTCTGGAATAAAGCGTTCTATGTCTGCCACCTCTCCGTAATCCGAGGCGGATGTCAGGTCGATCTGAGGAACGTCAATATAAACGGTTGTATCCGATGCGATGGCAGACAGAAACTCATCGGCAGTTTTTATATGTACTTCTTTCGCGCCGGTACAGTCGATCGGCTGGTAATCCGCTTCTGCAGTACCTACTCCGGCGGAGGCCATCTGCTCTCCCCACATTGCTGCAAGCTCATCTTCCGTGGCCCTCTTTCCGTCAATGGTAATTGTACCGGTTCGGTACTCATCCAGCCATTTGTTCACGGTATTGCCGGAGAAAGAAATATCGCTGAACTGAACATCACCGTCAAGGTTAAATGCGGTAGATATGTGATTGTCATAAACACGGATATTCTTAAAGTAACTCTTTGCATTCCCCTGAATTAGACTATTCAGATAATTGTCATGAACGTCACAGTTGCTAATCATAACATCAGGAGAATTATATAGGATGAATGCAGCAACGGCATTCTGATAGAGTCCGGTCCGCCCGCAGTCATAAATATTACAGCAGTCAACGGAAAGACCATGCCCTTCCGAAAAGCTGATGCCTGCCGCAGAGCAGTGGTAGATATCCGTGTTGGATACTATTAAATTTCGGCATCTCTCCGCACATACGCCGATGGTTCCGCAGCCGTAAAGCCGGCAGTTATCTATGGCCGTGTCAACACAGCCTTCCAGCAGAATGACTCCGCCCTCACAGGCTTGGGCGGCCTCAGTATGCCCGACGGTCAGGCCCTGCAGTGAAATCTGATCACAGTTTCTGAATGAGAGCACATTGGAAGAGCGAGGGACAGTCAGTATTTCCGCATCGACTCCGATGAGAGTCAGATTATCGACATCCTCGATGCATAGCCCATATTGGTTTTCAAAGCCGTAGCTGATCCAATTATAATTGCCTGCACCGTCTTTGCCGTAATTTGCCGCTTCCGTAAGATTATATGTTCCGGCAGCCAGATGGATCTCGGCATTCGGTGCGATTGCTGCAAGCAGCTCATCCACGTTGGAAACGGTGACGGACTCTGCGTCCGGAGTCTTATCTGCCTTCGGACCGAGCGCCACGGCACAGCCGCAGAGAACAAGAACAGGTACAAGGGCAAGTGCTATGGCAGCTTTGCTTTTTTTCTTAAATGACATGATTTGAATAAGTCTCTCCTTTAGGTCTTTTTTCCCTTCGGAAAAACCTGTTATCATCCGGCTTGGCGCCGCGCACGAGTCCTCCGCGATCTTGAGAAGTGTTTCACCGTATCTGCGTTTTTCGTCGGCATTCATCCTCTTCAGCAAGGCTTCATCACAGCTCAGTTCGCAGACCCTGTCGATTTCTTTCCTGAAATACCAGACAAAAGGATTGAACCAGTGGGCCGAAAACACGAGAAGGAAAAACCATTTGAGCAGGATATCGTGTCTCCTGAAGTGAATGATCTCGTGCCGGAAAACATTCTTCAGCGCAGCGTCCTCATAGTCCGTATCGGGTATGACAAGTATGGGGCGTGCAATTCCGAAAGTCAGCGGAGTGGAAACCGCCCTGCTTCTTTTCAGTAAAGGCTTCCTTGCAGCCCAGACATCATCATACAGGATGGCATCACGCTTTGACGGCTCTGAAAGGCTTTTTCTGAGCAAAGATTCAAAACGGGCATAGGAAACCTCATTCCAAAGCAAAAACCCGGCTGCCCCGCAGCACCAGACAATAAACAGGATCATCGGGATGGATACTGTCTTTTCAGCAGCTGACGAGGATTGACGAGCCGCAGACCGGTTCTGCACAGGCTGAACCGGAGCATCCGTGTGGGAATAAGTCGAAGGTACAGATGCCGCTTCAGTTTCAGCGGTGACCTGTTGAGGCTCGGTATAGGATTCCGTATAAGAGGGCTTCGGCGAATCAACATGAGGAACTGAGCTTCCGACCGGGATCAGGCCGTTGATCGGAATGGCAAATCTGAGTACTACGACGATCCACGCGAAATACAGAAAAGAGCTCGGAATTTTTCCCTTTGACAGCCTCCGGAGCGCCACAAGGAACAGCCCGCACAGCGTACCTGCAATCGTCAGCACCAGAAGCGTTTTCAGAAAATCAATCATTTATTCTCCCCCGAAAACATCTGACGCAGTTCATCGATATCATCCTTTGAAATGCCGTCGGTATGCAGAAGCGCGGCCACAAGATTGCTTGCCTTTCCTTTGTAGAGCCGGTTGATCAGTCTTGCTGTGGCCCATGTATTGTAAGCCTTTTCTGTGACCAGCGGAGAATAATAGAATACTTCTCTCTTCTCCTGCAATACAGCGCTTTTGGAGACCAGACGGGAAAGCAAAGTCTTGATCGTTGCGGCTTCCCAATCCATTGTTGCCTGAAGGCTGGACCGGATTTTACTGAGCGGAAGCTCTGAATCTGAAGCCCAGAGCACTTTCAGCACTTCAAGCTCGGAGTCCGTGATCTTTTCCATGATTTCTTCCATACAAAAACCTCCTCATGAGAGTTTACAGCTGTAGCCTCTTATAAGATACCATATCAGTCTACATTTGTCAACCGCATAATGTAATATTTTACAGCTGCGGTAATTCAAGGTAATACGATTATGACCCGGTTACTTTTATTCGCCGGGGCTTTGCGCGGAGGCTCTTGTTTTTTCGGCTCTGTTCGGGTAATATAGCAGGCAGAAACAGTAAAGGCAGGCGCGTAAAGGAATGAAGAACTATAATAAGACCAGGATCGCGTGCTATCTGGGCTTTGTCACTCAGGCAGTCACAGCAAACTTCGCGCCGCTGCTCTTTCTGAGATTTCATACCGATTATAATATTCCCCTTGCTCAGATCGCTCTGATACCTGTATTCTTTTTCCTTACTCAGCTTCTGGTGGATCTGTTCTGTGTGAAATTCGCGGACAGCATAGGATACCGGGTGAGCATCGTTCTGTCCGAGGTCTGCTGTGCCGCAGGGCTTATTTCTCTCGCCCTTCTCCCCCGGCTCCTGCCCTCCCCTTTTCCCGGAATTATCATCAGTGTTATTGTCTATGCCGTGGGCAGCGGGCTTATCGAGGTGCTATGCAGTCCCATTATGGAGGCCTGTCCTTTTGAGAATAAGGCGGCCACAATGAGTCTGCTTCATTCGTTCTACTGCTGGGGCTCTGTGGGGACCATAGTTCTCTCCACCCTGTTCTTCCTGATCTTCGGCTTTGACAGCTGGCGGTGGCTTGCGGTTATTTTCGCGCTTATCCCCGGGGTAAATATCTATTTCTTCGCCACCTGTCCTATCGAGCCCCTTGTTCCCGAGGGTCAGGGTATGGGCATTCTCGCTCTGGTCAGAAAGCCTCTGTTCATAATCGCCGTTGTGATGATGGTATGCTCCGGTGCATCTGAGCTGGCTATGGCTCAGTGGGCGTCGCTGTATGCGGAATCGGCTCTGGGCTTATCCAAGACCGTGGGCGATCTGGCCGGCCCCTGTATGTTCGCCGTGACCATGGGCATTTCCAGAGTTCTCTTTGGCAAATTCGGGGACAGGATCGATCTGAGCCGTTATATGCTCGGCTCCGGGGCGCTGTGCCTTGTCTGTTATCTCATGGCGGCACTTTCCTCCGATCCCATTGTGGGGCTTATCGGCTGTGTCGTCTGCGGCTTCTCCGTGGGCATAATGTGGCCCGGCACTCTCAGTATTTCCTCCCGGGCTTTCCCCGCCGGAGCAACTGCCATGTTTGCCGTTCTGGCTATGGCCGGGGATCTGGGCGGGAGTCTCGGCCCCGCATTGGTAGGAGGCATCGCCGACAGCCGGGGCGGCAGTATTCAGGCCGGAATGTGCGGGGGAATAATTTTCCCGGCCACACTGTGTCTCATGCTTGTATTATTCACGCTGCTGCGGAAAAGGCACAGTGACCCTGATACTGATTTTCAATAAAGGCAACACCGCATAATGCGGCAAGAGCAGATACCGAGAGAAAATGGGTTCTGATGACGGCACTTTTTTGCAGGAATACTTCGTGTATTGCAAGAAAAAGTGACTAAATGATAAGTGAGCGTCCAAATCTTTGATTTGGCTTACGCGAACTTACACAGAGGGGGGCACATTTTATCCGGTAGATGCCGCAGGCGTATTATGCGGTGGTGCCATAACACCGCATAAAAAAAACGGAGTCGCTCAGGACTCCGATTTGTCTACGACGGATGCCTCATTTTTCTTCCTGTCACGGACCATAACATTGATGAGCGCTCCGCTGTACATGGATATGCCGAAGAAGTATATCCACATCATCAGCAATATGATGGACGCCATCGAACCGTAGACCAGCGGGTACTGCATGGAGGCGCCGATGAACAGGGTGAACAGGGTGCACACAGCCACGGTGCCGATGGTGGAGACTATTACCCCGGGCTTCAGGGAGTATTTGTTATCCTTATCCCGACACATCCAGTACACTGTGTAGAGCATGAGCGGAATAATTGTCATCAGAATGATATATCTCACGAGGTACCATGAGTTTGAAATGTCTATCTTCGGCAGGAAAGAATTGATGGCGTTTATCACCGATCTGCCGGAGATAAGTACAAGAGTGCAGATATAAAACGCCACAAAAAACAGAAGGCTTATAAAGAAGCTCAGGATGAAATTTGAGATCTGATTAAATCTCATTTTCCCCTGAATGTCTCCGATGGTGCACTGGATGCTCCTTACGGCAGAAGCGGCAGATGTAATAAGGACGATAAACGCGGCCACGGCCATTGTCGGGCTCTTGTTGTCGGCCACATAGTTCATAAAGCTGACCACTGTTTTCACGGTGCCGGACGCAAGCACGGTACTGAGATAGGCCTCCGCCTTTACGATGGCTTCCCCGTTAAAGTCAAGGAAATAGCACAGGCACATGACCAGCGGGAAAAAGGTCAGTGTGAAGAAGTACGCCAGCGCAGCCGCGGCTCTGGGTATGTTGAACTCGTTAAATTTATCAAAGAAGAGTAAAACAGTCTTTATTATCCTTTTCATTTTTCACCCTCCGTGACCGAGCTGTCTGCTGTTATTTAACCTGATATTCCCGCCTTTGTCAACCTCTATTCTCGCGTTCTGTCGGAAACCGTCCTTCTTGTAAAAAAATTCAGGAGTTAAAAGTATGAAAACAAAAGCATTTTTTCTTGCGCTGATCGTCCCGGCGCTGATCCTCTCCGGCTGCGGCAGGCAGTCTCCCGCCCGGGAGGTGACGGATATTTCCGCTCCGGAGCTCGTCTCTGCCCCGGAGCTCGTCTCCACTCCGGCTCCCACCGAGACTCCCGCTGTGTCCCTCCCCGGCGGCATTGAGGTCAGCGCGGATACTCTCTCCGTTGATCTGAGCGGTATCACCGACAGGGATACCGACGCGGCAGCGGAGGCACTGAGGCAGCTCCCATCGCTCCAGATCATTTATCTTGGCAGTGAGCGCGACGGCCTCTCCTGGGCAGGCATTTCACGGATAGTTGAGGCAAGAGGGGCGGCGGATATCGACTTTGCCTTTACCGTTTACGGCAAAGAGGTACATCTGGCCGACACCCGCCTTGATCTGAGCCACATTCCCGTGGAGGATAACGGCGAGCTGGTAAAGGTGATCTGTCCTCTGATGTACGGTCTGCGCAGTCTGGATATGGACTACTGCGGTGTCAATGACGACGACATGAGCCGGATAAGGGAGCTTCTGCCGGAGTGCGAGGTGATATGGCGCATCTGGTTCGGAGACAGCCGGATGTATTCCGTGCGGACCGACACCGAGCGTATTCTGGCCTCAAAGCCCTCTATGGGCTGTATTCTCGCCCCGGGCACCTATGACTCTCTCAAATACTGCACCAAGGTCAAATACATGGACATCGGCTTCAACTCCCTTGTGGACGACATAAGCTTCACGGCGTATATGCCTGAGCTTGAGGTGCTTATCATCACGAAAAACAGTGTGACCGACATCTCCCCTCTTGCATCCTGCAGGAAGCTTGAATATCTGGAGATCGCAAACAACAGCATCTCCGATCTGTCCCCTCTCTCCGGACTTGACAGTCTCCGGCACCTGAATTTCTGCAACAATCCCGTCACCGACATATCTCCCCTCTACCCGCTCAAGGGGCTGGAGCGCATCTGGATAGGCGGCAACAACAATGTCTCCGCCGAGCAGATCAATGAGCTTCTGAAAGAAGTGCCGAACGCCTCCGTTGACAACACCTGCAACGAGTATTACGAGCACTGGTTCTACGACTGGGAGCGCTACTGGCAGGTAAAGCAGCAGTTCGGAAACTACGAATTCGAGGCCTATTCCTTTGAGATAAACGACCCGAAGGCGGCAGGTGCTCAGCAGTAAGGGGTGCCCCGTATTAGCATCTTGACTTTTTTTCAATAACGGGTAAAATTACAGAGATATTATCAGACGAAACGAGAGGAACATACATGGAAATCATCAAGCCCCGCACTCTGTCCGGCTTTATGGAGCTTCTGCCGAAGCAGCAGCTTCAGATGGACAGGATCATAGACACTATTTCTTCCGCGTATTCAAGATACGGCTTCACTCCTCTTGACACCCCCACCATAGAGGCGTCGGAGATACTTCTTGCCAAGGGCGGCGGCGATACCGAAAAGCAGATATACAGGTTTACAAAGGGCGACTCCGATCTGTCCCTGCGCTTTGATCTGACTGTACCTCTGGCAAAGTATGTGGCTCTCCACTCCTCCGAGCTGGCTTTCCCCTTCCGCCGTTATCAGTTCGGCAAGGTCTACCGGGGCGAGCGTGCCCAGAGAGGCCGTTTCAGGGAGTTCTATCAGGCCGATATCGACATCATCGGCGACGAGCATCTGGACATCGTAAACGACGCGGAGATACCCTCCATCATATATTCCGTGTTCTCCGGTCTGGGACTCAGACGCTTCCGGATCCGCATCAATAACCGCAAGATCTTAAACGGCTTCTATGCCATGCTGGGTCTCACCGAGAAGTCCGGCGACATCATGCGCACCGTGGACAAGCTGGAGAAGATCGGCGCCGACGCCGTGCGTGAGCTGCTTGTAAAGGACTTCGACATCTCCCACGGGGATGTTGACGAGATCCTCTCCTTCATCGCCATCTCCGGCACGAATTCTCAGGTCATTGAGGCTCTGGGTCGTTATCGCGGCCGCAACGAGCTCTTCGATACCGGTCTTGAGGAGCTGAGCACCGTCACCAGGTATCTGGATGCCTTCGGCGTGCCCGAGGAGAACTTTGCCGTTGATCTGACTATCGCCCGCGGCCTTGACTACTACACCGGTACGGTATATGAGACCTCCCTTCTGGACCATCCCGAGATCGGCTCTGTGTGCTCCGGCGGCAGATACGACAATCTGGCCGCATTTTACACCAACCGCCAGCTGCCGGGCGTGGGTATCTCCATCGGCCTCACAAGACTGTTCTATGTTCTGGGCGAGCAGGGGCTTCTGAACGACGATGTGGAGTGCTATCCCGCCGACGCTCTTATAATTCCCATGACCGATGATCTGTCTGAGGCGATCTCCCTTGCCACCGCCATCCGTGCCTCCGGCCTCCGCGCCCAGCTCTACACTGAGCCTAAAAAATTCAAGGCCAAAATGAGCTACGCCGATAAGCTGGGCGTTCCCTTCGTCCTGTTTCTGGGCGAGGATGAGATCAGGGAGGGCGTTGTGTCCTGCAAAAATATGAAGACCGGCCAGCAGGTGAAAATAAGCACCGGGGAGGTCATCAGGACCATTCTTTCCTTTGCCGAGACCCAGAAGAACAAACCCTCAATACTTGAAAAGTGATATGATACCCGGCCATGCCCCCGTCATGGTCGGGTTTTTATTTTCAATGATTGTCCTTGCCACAAGTATTTTATTGTGATATAATTCCCATGCGAAGGAGGGATGAGCATGAATTTTACATCTCTTCACTATTTTCTTGTGACAGCCGAGGAAATGAATATAACAAAGGCTGCCTCCCGTCTGCATATCTCTCAGCAGGCTCTGTCCGGCCACATTCAGAAGCTGGAAAAGGAGCTGCACATCACACTGTTTGAGCGCTCACCCGCCCTGACTCTTACCTATGCCGGCAAGAAGCTGCGGGGCTTCGTATATCAGATAATGGATCTGGAGCATCAGATGTTCCAGACCGCCGGAGATATCAGCAACGACCTCCACGGAGAGGTACGCATCGGCATCTCTCATACCTGCGGAAGAGCCATTCTGCCGGATATACTGCCCCTGTTCCGCCTCAGCCATCCGGGCATTAATATTCAGCTCTTTGAGGGCAATTCTTCTGAGCTTGAGGAGTCTCTCCGCGCCGGAAATCTTGACCTTATTATCGCCTTCGCTCCCTTCATGCTTGAAGGTATCAAGTCAGTGCGGCTCATTGAGGAGCATTTGTTTCTGGTCATACCCAAGGAGCTTATGAGAGAGCGCTTCGGTGAAAAATACCGGAGCGTGATCGATGAGAGCCGGAAGAGCTTTGATTTCTCAGTCTTTGCCGATATGCCCTTCATCATGCTCAAGCAGGGCAACCGGGCAAGGACTCTTGTGGACTCCCTCATGAAGAGCACAGGCTTTACTCCCAATATAATCCTTGAGACGGAGAACACCGAGACCGCCTACGCTCTGGCTCAGAAGGGTATGGGAATTGCCGTTTATCCCGAGCTTTTCCATCTGTGCATCACCCACCCGGAGGACGAGTACGACTCCGTCGAGTTTCTCCCTCTGCCCGACTCCGCCACCAGTAAGCTGGAGGTCGGCTGGATCTCTGACAGATACCAGACCCGTGCCGCCAAGGACTTTGTACAGCTGTGTACAAAGGCGCTGGGCGAGATAAAGGCCAGACAGGAGAGCGGGAAGATCGGATAAGCGCTAATTAATGTACACTGAATAATCAAAAAGTGCTGTAATATCAAGACATAGCGTAACTTCTGTGGTATAATAACTGCAAGGGAAAGAGCGAAAAAGAGCGAAAAACCTTGCACTTGGAGGCGGCTATGTATCGATACAGTAACGGTCAGATCAGACTTTCGGATTTCAAGCAGCCGGTAGGCATGAATCTGAAAGATAGTAATCGCTGGGTAAAAAAGGCGCAGACAATTCCCTGGCTGGACATTGAAAAGCGCTATGCCAAGCTGTTTACCAATCGCAAGGGAAATGTGGCAAAGCCGCTGCGTTTAGCATTGGGAGCCTGCATCATTCAGGCGGAGTACGGGTATTCCGATGAAGAAACCGCGTTGCAGATTCAGGAGAATCCGTATCTGCAGTACTTCTGTGGTTACCCCGGCTTCGATGACGAGCATCTTCCGTTCGATGCTTCTCTCATGGTGTACTTTCGCAAACGTCTGACACCGGAAGTATTGGGCGAGATTAACGATATGATCCTCCGGGATGCGAAGGAACGTCAGGAAAGGCAGG
>JAZUJF010000019.1:0-3991 GCA_045642585.1 Candidatus Limivicinus sp. | reverse complement strand
CTCTGTCCAGAACATCGTTGGTGGCACCGATGGCGGCGCCGCAGAGCAGTCTGCCCGCAGAGTCCTTGGCGGAGTTGGGGTACTTCATGACCTTCTCAATATCCTTGATGGTTATGAGACCCTTGAGCTTATAGTCCCTGTCAACGATGGGGAGCTTCTCGATGCGGTTGCGCTGGAGGATGGACTTGGCCTCGTCCAGAGTGGTGCCCTCAAGGCCGGTGATGAGGTTTGCGGAGGTCATCACATCAGCGATACGCCGATTCATATCGGTCTCGAACTTCATGTCGCGGTTGGTGATGATACCCACCAAACGGTTACACTCGTCAACGATAGGCACGCCGGAGATGCGGAACTTGCCCATCAGGGTATCCGCATCGCCCAGAGTGCGGTCAGCCGTCAGGGAGAAGGGGTTGGAGATAACGCCGTTCTCAGAGCGCTTGACCAGATCCACCTGCTCAGCCTGAGCGTCGATACTCATGTTCTTATGAATAACACCGATACCGCCCTCTCTGGCTACCGCGATAGCCATGCGGTACTCGGTGACGGTGTCCATTGCGGAACTCATTACGGGAATGTTCAGTTTAAGGCTGCGGGTGATCCTGGTGGACAGATCCACATCTGCAGGCAGGATGTCGCTCTCGGCAGGAACCAGAAGAACATCGTCGAAGGTCAGACCCTCACCCACGAAACGGCTGTTGTAAAGCTCATTAAGACCCATATGAAATCTCCTCCGTAAATAATTATTCAGCGGCGAAACACACCGCAGTTTTTATATGCTTATCGGATAAATTTTTCTTATTGTAGCAAAAAAGCGGCAAAAGTCAACCTTTATTTTTGCGTTTTATTTGCCTCTGCCCTCGCTTCTGGCGTGGAAAAAAATATACTGCTGGGCAAGACCGGCGTATTCGCCCAATACGGCCGGGTCGAAATCCGGGGGAAAATGCTCCTTTAACGCGCGTTTTATCCACACATCGACGGGAAATGCCTCCATGTGATACAGGCCGAACAGAACCACACAGTTTGCCACCTTCTCGCCGATGCCGTGAATTTTTAACAGCTCTTTTTTCGCGGACACATAGTCCGTATGTATGAGCGCGTCCAGATCGACTCTTCCGTCGGAGACGGCACGAGCGGCATTTATTATATAAGCGGCCCTGTACCCGCTGCGAAGAACACTGAGATCATCCTCGGTGAGAACAGCCAGCCTCCCGGCAGAGGGAAATGTAAAGAATATCTCGCCCTCAAGCTCACGCTCCTCACCGAAGGAAGAGCACAGCCGCTCCACTATTCCCTTGATGCGGGAGATATTATTGCACTGTGATATAATAAATGAGCACAGCGCTTCCCACGGCTCCTGCCGCAGGATGCGTATCCCCCTGCCGCACTCTATGCACTCGTCAAGATAATCCCCGCCGCGCAGGCTGTCGGAGGCCGCCCCATAGTCCCGGTCAAGGTCAAAATAATCCCGCCACAGCCCGTCCGTCCCGCGGGAGCGGATCATCACATTATCCCCGTCATTCCATATGAGGGCGGGATAACCGCAGGCTATGCCGTGATATACCCCCTGACCGTCCTGATTCCAGCGGAAGCACTGGCCGCACTCAAAGGTCTTTACAATATCCATTTCGCAGACGGAACACAGTCTGCGGGTAAAGGCATCAGACATACTTTTCTCTCTTTCGTGGGTTTTCCTTGTTTTCTTTGTATTTTAGCAGTCTGTGGGAAAAAATCAAGGGCGGCACCGCCCGGGAAAAATAAACTGAGCCGTCACCTGCGGTAACGGCTCAATCTATATAGAGGAGAAATGAAAAATGAAAAAGCATCTTCTTATTCGTATGGCGTTATGGTAACACAGAGTTATTACATAAACAGGTTATTATTTGTTTCATAATTGTAAAATCATAAAGATCCCCATGCGAAATAACGCACGGGGATTCAGTATATATCAGTGTCCCGCCTCGTTGGGGGCGTTGACTGAGGCGACCTCCATCTTCGCGGTGACCGCCATAGGCTTCCCGGAGGAGAGATCGGCATCGGTCACATTGCAGAGCTTCTGGGTGATAGTATAGTCGCGGACCTCGCCCAGACCGATGGGGTTGGAGTTAAAGTCCATATCAATGGGGACTCTGGCCAGTACGCGGCCCTCGGAGTCCACATAGTTTGCAATGCACTTGGCGGACATGATGATGTGCAGGCCCTCGTTTGCAAGCTGCAGAGTGACCTTTACGGTCTGATCGTTCTCGCCGGTGGACTCGACCTCGGCATCACGGCTCTCAACACGCATGATCCGGGCGCCCTCCTCGGCATAATCCGCCTTATACACAAGGCCGTTCTCAAGCTGAACGCGCATGGCGGCGCAGTCGGACTGCTCCTGCTGGGCCACATTCCACAGAGTGTTGAAAAGCTCGCCGGAATCCAGAATATACACATACTCGCCCACGATAAGATTGTTGCCGTTAAAGCTAAGACGGCAGATGTCGCCGTTGGCTCTGACCAGAATGACCGTGTTGGTGGGAGAATCCTCAAACTCACTGGTTTTGGCGGTGACAGGGGTATTGAGGAGCTCGGTGCAGATGCTTCGCACAGTGTCAAAATCCAAAACCACGGTGGTGGGGCCCTTACCGGCTATGGTAAAGGAGATCTCCATGGGAGGATCGCTCTTGAGAGTGTTGAAAAAGTCCCTGTCATTACCGTCGAGCACATCCGGCAGGAAGCCGGACATGGACATCACTCTGGGCTCGGGAGTGGGCTCCGGCGTAGGCTCGGGAGTAGGCTCTGCGGTGGGTGCGGGAGTGGGGACAGGCTCTTCCTTTGCCGCGGCCCCGCAGCCGGAGAGCACCAGTATCATAACAGCAAGCATTAATGCGATAATTTTTTTCATGCTATGTACCTCGTAATCAAATAATATATCGGTCATACATTATATCCGCTTTCCCCATACTATGCAAGAATAAAATAAAATGCGCCCCGGAAAACAAAAATAAAATGCGCCCCGGAAAACCGGGGCGCATCAGATAAATCAGTCGGGATCAGGCAACGGACTCGAACTCGTCCACGATCTCCTTCTCGGGAGCCGGGGTGAGGAGAGACACAACGACGATAACGATGCCGGAGATCAGGAACGCGGGCAGCAGCTCATAGATGGCAAGCACACCGCCGAGAGGCGCGATCAGGTACTTCCATACGAAGATCATCACAGCGCCGGTGAACATACCGGCAATGGCGCCCCACTTGTTGCAGCGCTTCCAGAACAGACCCAGGAGCATGACCGGGCCAAAGGTAGCGCCGAAGCCCGCCCATGCGAAGGACACGACACGGAAGATGGAGCTGGAGGGATCGGAGGCGAAGATAACACCCAGAATTGCGACGATGACGACGGTGATGCGGGCGAAGAGCATGGTCTTCTTGTCGGAGAGCTTGATGCCGAACACATCGCCGATGATGTTATGGGTGACGCCGGAGGCGGCGGCCAGAAGCTGCGCGTCTGCGGTGGACATGGTCGCGGCAAGGATACCGGCGATAATGATACCGGCAACGATCGCGGCGAAGGGGCCGAAGGAGGCGATGACACCGGAGACATTTACGATCATG
Source organism: Candidatus Limivicinus sp. (assembly GCA_045642585.1). Lineage (GTDB taxonomy): Bacteria > Bacillota > Clostridia > Oscillospirales > Oscillospiraceae > Limivicinus. Next base: position 400 of record JAZUJF010000019.1, on the reverse strand, counting down.
TTCTCTGCCTCGGGCTCACTGCCGGGCATTGCGATAACGCCGGCCTTTGCCATTGCGAAGCCGACCACACCGATAACGACTGCCACAGCCAGAGAGATGACGACCCAGATGGAACCCACGCGGCGGGAGACGGTCAGCTTCTCCTCGCTCTCAACGGCCATAAAGTGGATGAGGATGTGGGGCATACCGAAGTAGCCGAGACCCCATGCCAGAGTGGAGGCGATCATCAGCGGAGTATAGGAGCCGGCCTGAGTGGAGAGGATGCTGGTGCTGGCGGTCATGCTCAGGTAGCCGGGGATGCTCTGTGCATTTGCAACCACATTGTCAAGTCGGAGGCCAAGCGGTCTTAGGAAGACAATGACTAGACCCAACTCCTTGGCTCACAGAACGACATGGCTAC
>JAZUJF010000018.1:0-2646 GCA_045642585.1 Candidatus Limivicinus sp. | reverse complement strand
TGTGCCCTTATTTAGTCACTTTTTCTTGCAATACACAAAGTATTCCTGCGAAAAAGTGCCGTCATCAGAACCCATTTTCTCTCGGTATCTGCTCTTGCCGCATTATGCGGTGTTGCCTTAACAATCATATTCTCATGGAGGAATTCAATATATGTTAAGCCCTATCTCCCGCGATGAAGTGCGCAGCGCCATAGAGGATAAGCTGTGCGCTCAGTTCACCGTCACCGGCGAAAAAGCCACCGATGAACAGGTGTTTCAGGCTACCGCCATCGTTATCCGCGAGCTTATGAGCCGTCTGCTCACAGCCGAGGACCCCAAAAGAGTCAACAAGGAAGTTCACTATATGTCCATGGAGTTCCTCATGGGCCGCAGTCTTATGAAGAACGCCTACAACATGGGCATTTCAAAGGCCGTTGTGGGCGCGCTGGAGGACATGGGCCGCAGCGCCTCCGATATATTCGAGGAGGAGCCTGACGCGGGTCTCGGAAACGGCGGCCTTGGCCGTCTTGCCGCCTGCTATATGGACTCCATGGCCTCCGAGGGGCTTGAGGCCACCGGCTACTCCATCTGCTACGAGCTGGGCATCTTCAGACAGAAGCTCAGGGACGGTATGCAGACAGAGGTGGCCGACAACTGGCGCACCGCCGCCGAGAGCTGGCTCATCCCCAGATATGAGGACGCGGTTGAGGTGCGCTTCGGCGGACAGATCTCCCCCCACTGGGACTACAACGGACATTACTCCTTTGAGCACACCGGCTACGACGCGGTCATCGCCGTTCCCCGGGATATGCTTATCTGCGGCTACGGCGGCAAGGCCGTGAACACTCTGCGCCTGTGGGATGCCCGCAGCACGAACTCTCTGGATATGTATATGTTCTCCGAGGGCGAGTATGTAAAGAGCATGGAGAAGCGCACCATGTCCGAGGTCATCACCAAGGTGCTCTATCCCGCCGACGACCATATCGAGGGCAAGACCCTGAGACTGAAGCAGCAGTATTTCTTCGTCTCCGCCACCGCTCAGTACATCGTCAGAAAGCACATCCGGAAGTGGGGCGACATCCGCTCCTTCTCCGAGCATCATACCATCCAGATAAACGATACCCACCCCACGCTTATCATCCCCGAGCTTATGCGCATCTTCATGGATGAGTACAGCATGGGCTGGGACGAGGCATGGGAGATCGTGCGGAAAACCGTCGCCTACACGAACCACACCGTCATGTCCGAGGCGCTTGAGAAGTGGCCCCAGAGTCTGGTGCAGCAGCTCCTGCCCCGGGTGTGGGAGATCATGTGCGAGATAAACCGCCGCTGGTGCGATTATCTTGTCCAGTCCTTCGGCAGCGGCGAAAAGGTCGGCCGCAACCTTATCATCCGTGACGGTCAGGTGCACATGGCCAATATGTGCCTTGCCGCCTGCTACAAGGTCAACGGCGTGTCCCGCCTCCACGGAGATATCCTCAAGCGGGATCTCTTCAACGATATCTATACCATCCGCCCCGACCGCTTCACCTATGTGACCAACGGTATCGACCATCGCCGCTGGCTGGGTCAGATCAACCCCGGCCTCAACGACCTGATCGTGGAGCTGCTGGGAGGCGATGATTATCTCACAAAGCCCGAGGAGCTCATAAAGCTCATGGACTATACCGGCGATAAGGCGGTGCTTGAGCGCGTCAACGCCATTAAGCTTCAGAACAAGCAGAATTTCGCAAGGTTTGCCATGTGCAACGACGGCTTCCTGCTGAACACCGACTCCTTTATGGATGTCCAGATAAAGCGGCTCCATGAGTACAAGCGCCAGCTGCTGTGCGCCATGAACATCATGTCCCTGCAGATGAAGCTCCGGGATGACCCCAATATGGACTTCACCCCCCGCACCTATGTGTTCGGCGCAAAGGCCGCCGCAGGCTACAAGACCGCAAAGCGCATTATCGAGCTGCTGCTGAGCCTGTCGGACGATATTGCCAACGACCCCTGCTGCAAGGATAAGCTTCAGGTCTACTTCCTTGAGAATTACCGTGTCTCTGCCGCCGAGGCCATAGTCCCCGCCGCGCAGGTATCCGAGCAGATCTCCACCGCCGGCAAGGAGGCCAGCGGCACCGGCTGCATGAAGCTTATGATGAACGGCGCTGTGACCATCGGCACTCTTGACGGGGCGAATGTTGAGATGTATGAGCGTCTGGGCGACGAAAATATGTTCCTGTTCGGTCTGCATACCGAGGAGATCGAGGAAATGCGCCGCCGCGGCTACGATCCCGCCGCCATCGCCAGAGGAGACGAGGAGCTTATGAGGCTCTTCGAGAGGGCCAACAACGGCTTCCGCGACGGCAAGAGCTATTCCGATCTGGTGTCCGGCCTGCTCTTCGGCGGCGACCCCTATATGCTCATCGCGGACTATAAGGCCTATGCCCGGTGTCAGGAGCGGATGTACAATACCATCGGCGATCCCATGGAATACGCCCGCATGAGCCTTGTGAACACCGCCCAGAGCGGCATCTTCTCCGCCGACCGCGCCATCAGCCAGTATGTCAACGAGATATGGCGGCTGTAACCGATCCCCGCGCCGCCCTATAAGGCTTCCCCTTCCGGAGTCCTTTATTGCCTTCCCCTTCCGAAGAAGGGGAAGGGTAGCGAAGCGGCCGAGCG
>JAZUJF010000017.1:0-3779 GCA_045642585.1 Candidatus Limivicinus sp. | reverse complement strand
TCTTCTTCTTATCAGTGCTTAGTATAAAACCACCCTCACGGTCAGTTGATGGCCGTGAGGGTGTCGGTCTGAAACAGTTACAGCATAATCAATGATCACTTGATCTCAAGTCTGCGGGAAGACGGGATCTCCGCCGCCTTTTTGGGCATTGTGAGAGTCAGTATACCGTCAGTATACTCAGCTTCGATTCCGTCAACATTGATGGCGGAAACATCAAAGCTTCTGGAGTATGAGCCGTAGGAGCGCTCGCGCTTGACATAGTTTATATTGGTGTCCTCGGTCTCCGCCTTTCTCTCGGCGGTAATGGTGAGGATATCATTGTCGATGTCGATATTGATGTCCTCCTTTCTGAAGCCGGGAAGCTCAGACTGGAGCCTGAAAGCATCGCCGGTATCGATCACATCGGTGCGGAAGGCCGAAACCTGTGCTCCTGAGAAAAAGCTGCGCTCAAGATCCTCAAAGGCACGGAAGGGATCGTATGCGGAAACGGTGTGTGCATTGCGTCCAAAGGGAATGAGTTCAAACATGATATATACCTCCTAAAAATTATTAACAAGTTAAGTTCGGATGAAAATACATTTCTTTCGTTTCATCTTGTATATAAAATACCACGCAAATGTTAACAATTATAGCATTAAATATGAACATAATATGAATATTAGCACTCTTTATGAAAGAGTGCTAATAATATCATTCCCTATTTAATTGGACTTATACCGAGATCAGAGCTGGAAATTATACCATAAAATTATACCATAATAAATGGCCGCAGTATTTTGACTACGACCATTTTTCTCTTTCGGAACTTTTTGCACTGCCTCGCCGCAGTGAACGGCAGAACGGAAGGCAAGGTAAGGTTTTCCGATTTGATTATGCGTTTCTGTCGTGTAATGTTGTCCGGAGATGCAAGCCCCTCCCCTACGGCGGCAGATGTACAGAGGAGGATAGTATTATTCCTCCAAAGCGCGGTAGTCAGTCTTTCCGGCAGGGGTGCGGGGGAATTTGTCGATGTATTCGTAGAAATAGGGACGCATATTCTCCGGCAACTCCTGTTCGCACAACTTGCGCAGCTTTGCGGTCAGCGCATTGTTGTCGGTGCTGTCTTCTTTGATAATATAAGCCTTCAGCACCTTGTTGTGCCCGCTGTTGGCGCACACGACGCACACATCGCGCACACTCTTGTTCTCTGACAGTACGGCTTCCACCCTTGCGGGCGGGATCTTGTAGACCTTACCGTCGATCACGGTCATGATCATGCGTTTCATTCTGCCCTCAAGGAAGATGAATCCGTCCTCGTCGATGTAGCCGAGGTCGCCCGTGTGAATCCAGACGCTCCCGTCCGGATGGGTGCGGAAGAGCTTATTGGTCTCCTCCTCGTTTTCGTAGTAACCGAGCATCCGGCTACTGCACTGCATACAGATCTCGCCCATCACGCCGAAGCCGCATTCCTGCTGCTTGTCATTGTTGTAGATCATGAAGTTGTTCTCCGGCAGCGGGATGCCGACGCTGCCCACCTTGCTCGCGTAGGCGAACTCCGTGGATGCCGTGGCGCACACCTCGGTCATGCCGTAGCCCTTGCGGAGCTTGGCAGCGGAGTTGTGCTCCGCCATGAATCTGTTCACACTTTCCTCTAATGGGATGTTCATGCCCTCGCCGCCCATGCCGATGGTCTGAAGGCAGGAGAGATCCATTTTTTTGAGCTTCTCATTCGTGAGAAAGGTCTGCGCATAGGCGGGGATGATGCCGCAGTGCTGTGGATGGTATTTCTTTATGTATTCGTCCCACTTGTCTGCCTCGAATTTCGGCACAAGCACCGTCTCAAAGCCGAGGGAGAGAGGCATATGGATATTGATGATGCCGCTATATACCACATAGGGGATCATGACGCTTAAAAAAACATCGCCCCGCTTGTGCGCCATGCAGAGGTTATAGTAGTGCGCCACAAGGTTGAACGAGTGGTCGCAGAGGACAACGCCCTTGGGGATGCCGGTCGTGCCACCGGTATGCCCGAAATAGGCAGGCTCGGCGCCGTTCTTCCGGTAGCCGATTTCCGGCTGGCCGACGGACTTTTTCAGAAAGTCATTCCAGAAGAGGACGCGGGAATCATTGAGGAAGGAGGCGTCGAATCTGCGCATTTTGTATGCGAAGCCGAGCCCCGTCACGAACGGCATATACTCCCGTAGAGAATACACCAAAACCGTCTCAACCCCGGCCTTTTTCGCGGCGGAGAGCACATTTTTGCCAAAAAGGTCGAGCGTGATGACGAGCTTGGACTTTGCCTCGTGGAAAAAGCTCTCGAAATCGCTCTCCGTGGACAGGACATTCACAAAATTAGGCAGCGCTCCGATGCGGTTGAGCGCATACATGGACACAACAGAGGGAATGCAGCTCAGGGAAACGATGGTAACAATGTCACCTTCCTGGACACCGCAGGCGGTAAAAGCCTTTGCAGCCTCGTCGATCAGGGAAAAGAAGTCTCCGAAGGAAATTTTTGTTCCGAAGTAGTTCAGAGCCGTGTCCTCCGGATGGGCTTTGTTGCTGCCGTACATGAAATCGTACATCCCACATACGGAAAGCGGGGTATTCAGAGCTTCGGGACTGTAGTACTTCAGCCACGGCTTGCTGACGGAGGGGAGGGATGCTGCCTGTACCATGATATATATCTCCTGCGTTTAAAATGAAAAACTGTATCATACTAAATCCCCATGCGCTTCAACGCGCACCACATTAAATGAAAGCTTAGTGCGCATGGGGATTTTTTCTCATCCGTTCCGGTTGCCGCGAAAGCTTCGAGGAACGGGAGATTATTATAATCATTACTATGGAAGCACAGCTTTCATAGTAATCTCCTATAAAACGCAATAAAAGCGTTTAATAGCGCCGAAGGCGCGTCGGAGACTGCATGAAACGGTATTTGCGGTTCTCGCTGAAAATCGGAAGCGTGCCACAGGCTCACTTTTTTGAAAAAATTAACGACTTTTACTGAATAATAGTATCAGATAAGAACTTTTTTCAGAAAATCCTGAAGTCTGGGATTCTGCGGATTATTGAACATCTGCTCCGGGCTCCCCTGTTCAAGGATCTGACCGTCAGCCATAAACAGGACCCGGTTGCCGACTTCCTTCGCAAAGCCCATCTCATGGGTCACAACTACCATTGTCATTCCCTCGTGAGCAAGCTCCTTCATAACATCCAGAACCTCCCCCACCATCTCGGGGTCAAGAGCTGAGGTCGGCTCGTCAAAGAGCATAACATCCGGCTCCATAGCCAGAGCGCGGACAATGGCAATTCTCTGCTTCTGGCCGCCGGAGAGCATTGCCGGATAGGTGTCAGCCTTGTCCGAAAGACCGATACGCTCCAGAAGCTGATCCGCGATCTTATCTGCCTCTTCCCTGGTCTTTATTTTGAGAGTAATGGGGGCGAGAGTGATGTTCTGCTTCACGGTATAATTGGGGAACAGATTGAAGTGCTGAAAAACCATTCCCATTCTTCTGCGGTGAAGATCCAGATCCACCTTTTCATCGGTAATATTGACCCCGTCAAAAAACACATTTCCGGAGGTGGGTTCTTCCAGAAGGTTGAGGCAGCGTAGCAGGGTGGATTTACCGGAGCCGGAGGGGCCGATAATGGAGACCACTTCTCCGCGGCGGATGCTGAGATTGCAGTCGTCAAGTGCTTTGACAGCACCGTTGAGGTATTCCTTTTTTACATGCTCAACACGAATAAGCTCTTCGCCCAGATTATCAGTGATTCTTGTCGCCACGGCGCATTCTCCTTTC
>JAZUJF010000016.1:0-5590 GCA_045642585.1 Candidatus Limivicinus sp. | reverse complement strand
TGGCCGATGTGAGCCGTGATGCTTTAAGTCAGGAGCATATTGACATGGTGGTCACGCTCCACGCCTGTGATACGGCTACGGATTACGCGCTGTACTATGCTCTGTCCAGAAAGGTGAAGTACATTTTCTCTGTCCCCTGCTGTCAGCATGAGGTGAACCTGTCCATTAAAAAGGGCGGGGAGCTGGACATCTTTATGGACTGCGGCATCATAAAGGAGCGGATGTGCGCTCTCCTGACCGACGCCGTCCGGGCGGCGGTGCTGGAGGACAAGGGCTACAGGGTGGACATGATAGAGTTCATTGACTTTGAACATTCCCCGAAGAATATAATGATAAGGGCGGCCTACTCCGGCAGGGAGCGGGACGCGTCCTGTGCAGCTGCCCGCCTTCTTCAGCAAAAGTACGGCTTCGAGCATACCCTGCTCAGGCTGACAGATAACGGGCAATAGACCGTCGCTTTGATCTCAGGGTCATTATCCTGAAACGGTAAGGAGAAAAGTATGGACAGGGAAAAGCTACATAGGTTTTTCTGGCCGATCGCGTATTTCATTGACAGGATCCTGGTCCGGCTGAAATTTAAAATCAAATATGAGATATGCAGCGTGGAGGAGCCGTGCATTGTAATATCCAACCATGTGACAAACTGGGATCCTTTACTGCTGACACTCAGCTTCCCGAAGAAGCAGCTGGGCTTTGTGGCCAACGAGCATATATTCCGCAACAAATTTACCTCAAAGCTTATTAATTTTTTCTTTGAACTTATTGCCAGACGAAAGGGCTCCAGCGGGGCGGACACCGTTATGGCGTGCCTGAGAAGGCTGCGCTCCGGCGGCAGCATTTGCCTGTTTGCCGAGGGGGAGACCACATGGGACGGTATCAGCATCGCGGTCCCGTCGGCAACGGGGAAGATGGTCCGCACCAGCGGGGTGACTCTTGTTACATACCGTATTGAGGGCGGATACCTGTCCCTGCCCAGATGGGCAAAGACATCCAGACGGGGAATGCTGCGGGGCCATCCGGTGGGAGTCTATTCACCGGAGCAGCTCAAGGCCATGAAGCCTAACGAGATAACCGAGCTTATCAACCGGGATATCTATGAGAATGCCTGGGAGCGTCAGCGCCGGGAGCACAATAAGTATAAGGGAAGAAACCTGGCGGAGGGAATGGAGAGAGCGGTATTCCTGTGTCCTCAGTGCCGGCGCATAGACACGATGACGGGAGCGGGAGATCATATCTCCTGCAAATGCGGTTTCTCCCTCAGGTTTACCGACGAAGGATCATTTGATCCGCCCGTACCCTTTGAAACCATCCGTCAATGGAATCTCTGGCAGGACGACAGTATGGCCAGGGGTGATTTCGTACATACGGACGAGCTGTTCTCCGACGGCGGGGTAGTGCTGAAAAGAATATTGCAGGGACATGAGGAAGAGGAGCTCTATGAGGGGAGAGCGGTACAGCTCGAAGACCGGCTGGTGGTCGGAGACAGATCGTTCCCGCTCACGGACATTTCAAATATGGCCATGTTCAAGACTCATGCCCTGCTGTTTTCGGTCGGAGAGGAGTATTTTGAGCTAAAAGCCAACAAAACTGCGGCTATGAGAAAATATCTGCTGTACTGGCAGACGAGGCACAGCAGATCACAGGGCTGATAATAACGCTCTCATGGAGCGGGCACCTGCCCGCTCCATGAGAGAACATCGTATTCTATGAATTTGCTTCTTGAAAAGCAGCAGAGCATATGTTATAATCACAGTTACAGGTGCGGATGTAGTTCATCGGTAGAACTCCGGCTTCCCAAGCCGATAAGGTGGGTTCGACTCCCATCATCCGCTCCACTACTGATACGGTAATTGATACAACAGTGTCGATTACCGTATCGTTTTTTATGCCCGGAAAAGCCTTGCGGTATGGCGATTTCTACGGGCAGAGGGTGCAAATGACTTCTGCCGACCTCGGTGTGGAGGGGTTTCGACACCTTTTTGCCCGTCTGCCTTGTTTGAAATGGGCTTTTGTAGTATAATAACATCGAAAGTATAGAGAAAAACGGGAGCGGTGACGAATGACAGTAAAGCAGCACAGCGCAATTTCCTCAAAGAGCAGGGCGATTTATCCTGCCGTGATCTGCTTCATGGTCCTGCTGCTTGCCTCAGGGATATGCATTACCTTTTCTCTTGGACATTCACACATGGAAGCAGACTATCTCAAAATGCTTACCGCAGTCGTCGGAATGGTGTTTGCCGCGATCCTGTTTGTCTGCACCCTCAACGCTCGGGACGATACGCATCAGGGACATACCTTTGCCGCAATATCCGTGCTGCTGGTATTAAACCTCTTTCTGACAGGCATTTTTGATATTCTGTACGGCAAAGACGGCATGGGAACGGCGGTCTTTGCGCTCCAGACGCTCAGCTCGGCTGTTTCGACGGCGATGCATTTTCTGTTTTGGACTTATCAGAGCACTTCTTTGCCGAAAAATCGCAGACAGAGGTATTTTAATATATGGATATATGGACTGCTGCTGGCCTATCTCGGCGTGCTCCTGACCAATCCTCTTACCGGCATCCTGTTTCATCTGGATGGGGAGGGGCAGCTCTGTTACAACGGTGAACTGGTGGAGTGGATCTTTTTCTGCGCGTTTTATCTGTCCTATCTGCTCTATATCCTGTCTCAGCGGTGTCCTTTGAAGAAAAAACTCATCCTTGCGAGCTTTTCCGCCTTCCCTCTGCTATGCCTCGCGCTTACGGTGATGTGGTCGATCCTTGGCGTACCGTATGAAGTATCCTCTCTGACATATATCTTCCTCCTGCTGGCGGCATATGTTGTGTTCTTCGGCGATTATATCGAAAGCAAGGAATTACTGCTGAGGCAAAAGGCGGAGATGGCGGAGCTGAAATCGGAGCTGATGCTGTCACAGCTCAATCCGCATTTTATCGCCAATACATTAAACTCGATCGTTGCACTGTGCCGCTTCGATCCGCCGGAAGCCGAAAAAGCCACAAGGCTGTTCGCCGGATATCTTCGGGAAAACTATGTGGATATGACGGGAAATCAAATGATCCCCTTTGATAAGGAACTGCAAAACATAAAGAACTACATTGCCATAGAGCAGATCCGCTTCCCCGATCTTACAACGGATTACAGCATTTCCTGCACGCAGTTTTTGATACCCACCATGACGATGCAGCCGCTCGTGGAAAATGCCATCACCCACGGCATACACGGCAGCGGGCTTATCACGATCTCTGCCGCCGAAACTCCGGACGCCTATACGGTGCGCATCGCGGATAACGGCGTGGGATTCTCGGAGCCGCCCCGTGACGGGAGAAAGCACCTGGGGATCGCCAACTGTCGCAGCAGGCTGCAAATGTTCTGCGGCGGCAGCTTGTCGATCAGAAATCGGATCAGCGGCGGAACGGAGTGCGAGATCGTGATCCCGAAGGAAGGAAAAGACAATGAACATTCTTTGCATTGATGATGAGCCGCTGGCTCTGAGGCTGATGGTCAGTATGCTGGAGGGCAAGCCTGATGTGGGGACTCTTCGCAGTTTTTCCGTCGCTTCGGATGCGCTTTCCTGCGCAAAGACCACTACCTTTGATATCGCCTTTGTGGATATAATGCTCGGCGGCGCAAGCGGGCTGGATCTTGCGCAAAGTCTGCGCGCGATACAGCCCCGGTGTAAGATCATCTACTGCACAGGCTATCCGCAATACGCCATTGAAAGCATAAACCGCGGGATCGTGGACGGGTATCTCTTAAAGCCCGTGGAAGATCGGCAGCTGCAGGAGATCCTTGGCAGGTATCGCGCCCGGAGGCCGCTGAAGGTCAGCGGAGGCGGGATGCAGCTTTGCGTTTTCGACAGGTACGGTCAACCTGTGGTGTTTGCACGCGGAAAGACAATGCAGCTTTTTTCTCTGCTTCTGGAACGGGACGGACAGGGGATGACTACCGATGAATTATGCGAGCTCCTGTGGGAGCATAAAGCGGATATGATCTATAAGAACAGGCAATATCTGTATTCTTTGACGAATGATCTGAGCAACACCTTGAAGGAACACGATGCTTTGGAGGTTTTTATCAGGACTGCCGAAGGGTACGCGTTGGATGTGTCACAGATCGAGAAAGAATAGTAGCGATTATTATAATATTTTCTGTGGAAGCGGAGCTTTCACAGGAAAAATGCCGTCAGCGGGAGTCATTGGAGCCTTCCCGTTGACGGTGTTTTTCATTTTGTGAGTTTTTGTGAGTTTCTTCTTCTCCCGAGCGTCATGGTTTTATGTTACGCTTAACAAAATATGATTACTTTGCAGCGATCATATGACTGACATTTCAAGGAGGGTTCAAAAATGATTCAGGGAAAAGCAGAAAAGCTTTATTTGGGTAACTTTACCACCATGGACGATATCAAGCCCTTTGCCAAGGCACTGACCGTTGTGGGCGACAGGATCCAGTATGTCGGTTCCGTTGAAAACGCGAAGGCTCTTTGCGATGAGAACACCGAGGTATTCGACTTCGGCGAAAAATATATCTATCCGGGATTTCTGGATTCTCATACCCACGGAATGTTCTGCGGCTACAGGGCGATCGGTCAGGCAAATGTGTCTCAGGTCAATCCTTCAAACGAGGAAAAGTACAGAGAGATCATCAAGGCCTTTGTGGACGCGCATCCCGAAATAGAGGTCTATCTCGCAGCCGGATGGCTTGAAGACGGACACAGCAACATCACAAGGGAGTTTCTTGATGAGATCTGCCCGAATAAGCCCCTCATGCTGAACTCGGCCGGAGGTCATTCCCTCCTCCTCAACAGCCGTGCGATGGAGCACTTCGGAATTACGGCCGATTATGCAAAGGAATCAGGAACCGACCTCGTAAGAGTGGATGAAAACGGCGAGCCGACAGGGTACCTTTGCGAGGGGCCGGCTGCAAAGATCGTTACATCAAAAGTGATATCTGTTGAAGAAGCGAAGGACTACATTCTTTACTGGCAGAACTTCTCATTTTCAAACGGATTCACAGGCGTATGCGATGCAGGCGCCGATCTGATCTCGCCGAATGCCTTCCCCGCTTATATTGAGCTGGAAAAGGAGAACAGGCTAAAGCTTTATACTTATGCTCATCTGACGGTTAAGGACAACGAAGATGATCCTAAGAAGGCTGCTGCGGAAATTGCCGAAAAGGCAGATAAATACAATTCACAGCACTTCGGAGTAATAGGCTCAAAGGTATTCCTTGACGGCGTTCTGGAAGCGCACACAGCATGGCTTACACAGCCCTATGACGATCAGCCGGGATATCTCGGAAACCAGAGATTCAATGATCCCGAGAAGATGACCGATCTGATCGCGGAAAACGCAAAATACGGTCTTTCGGTCCATGCACACTCCGACGGCGACGGCGCGACTAAATTCTTCCTTGATTGTGTAGAGGCCGCCCAGAAGAGAACCGGAAATATGGATCAGAGAAACTGCGCCGCGCACCTGCAGTTTGTCCTTCCGGAGGATATAAAGAGAATGGCTGATACCAATACAGTAGCACTTGTTCCACCGCTGTGGACACCGGCACTTCCGGGAGTATACGAGGGAGAGATAAAGAA
>JAZUJF010000015.1:0-5789 GCA_045642585.1 Candidatus Limivicinus sp. | reverse complement strand
AGCGGCCGAGCGGTAGTGAATGGACTGCCGGGGGCAGTCCAGAGCCGCGAGGTGACCGAGCCGCAGCGAGACCCGCTTGCGGTTAATATGCCTTCCCCTTCCGCAGAAGGGGAAGGGGGACCGCTTGCGGTGGATGAGGTTTCCTCTCCGATTTGCCTTCCCCTTCCGCAGAAGGGGAAGGGGGACCGCTTGCGGTGGATGAGGTTCTCCCCTGAAAAAACATCGTACATAGCACAATGCTCAAAATGCGACGGCGCTCGCAGGACCTCATCAGTCACCAGTGCCCACACTGGTGACAGCTTCTCCAAAGAAGAAGCTTAATGCGACGGCGCTCGCGGGATTCATCCGTCTCACTTTGGGAACGCCTCCCCCGCCGGAGAATCTGATTTAAAGAAAGAATTTGCACAATGTAAAGGAGAAGGTCATACGGTAGACAAACCCGCTTTGGGTCTAAACCGAAAGCGGGTTTGTATAAGGGTTGAACAGAGGCATCAAAACGATGCCTCTGTTTTTGCGGGGATTAAAACAGTTGTCCGGGGAGCTTCAGCTTCTCCTTGCGGGGGAATGACTGATCGAAGAGCTCAGCCTCGTTTTCATCCACAAAATAACCGGCGGGAGTTGCGTACTCGCCTGTTATTCCGGAAAGAAAGCCGGGGATCAATTCTCTGCACAGAAAGAAGGATGCGTCCTCGCCCTCCGGCAGACCGTGATAGCGGATGCCGAAGTCCGACGCGAATGTGAAGCCGCTCTTGCCGTAGAAGTCAATATTGCCTTCAAAGCACAGCGCACCGCAGCCAAGCTCCGCGGCCTTTTCAACGGAATAGTCCAAAAGGATCTTCCCGTAGCCCTGCCGCTTGTACCCGTTGGCGATACAGATGGGTCCCATTGTCATAATGGGCACGCTCCTTCCGTCATCGGCGTTAATACAGGCGTGCATGAACATATTCTGGCCGATAAGCCTGCCATCCAGCTCCATCACAAGGTCCAGCTCCGGTACAAAGGCAGGGTCATCTCTCAGCTGATTGAGAACATAATGCTCCAGACAGCCGGGGCGATATACATTCCAGAAGCTTTCTCTCACAAGGTTTTCAACAGCTCTGCGCTCTTCCGTTTTCTCCCGACGGATAATTACTTCGTTTTTATTCATTATTTTTCCTCCTGAATATTGTTTTCATCAACTGCCTTGCGGCGGGAGGCTGTTTGATCGCGGCAACCTCCCGGTTACGCCGCAATCTCCGATTCTGCTGTGTTTCTCAAAAAGCACTCTCCATAAAATAGAATAAAATTATATGATCAAGCCCGAGGGCCTGTCATCCATGTGGAATTAAGGCAGCGGTTCCTTAGCTCTCCCCTAAGGTTTTCGAGCATCATCCGGCGTATGACCTCAACCGGGTATTTCTTTGAAAACAGGTAGATGAGCTTCGTCATGGCGGCCTCGGTGGTCATATCCCTGCCGGTGACGGCGCCGATCTCATTGAGGGCCTGACTTGTCTCATAGGCGCCCAGAGCCACGGTGCCCTGAATACACTGGGAGCACACCACTATGAGAGTGCCGTTTCGGTATGCCTTCTCAATAATGGGTATGAGCTGACCGGTGGAGACAGAGGGGATATTACCGGCCCCGAAGGTCTCAAGCACCACGCCCCTGAGCTGTTCGGTCATGATGGACTCGAAAAGCTTTATCTGTATGCCCGGGAACATCTTGATTATTCCCACCGGTATCTCATCCAGCTCCGTTAGGCGGAAATCGCCCTCAGCCTCCGGCAGCCCGCCGGGGCAGCGGTAATTGATCCTTATGCCCACATCCGCCAGAAGCTCAAAGTTCGGGGAATTGAAGGCCTCGAACTGGTCTGAGGAGATCTTGGTGCTGCGGCAGCCGCGGATAAGCTTGCCGTCAAAATAGACGCAGACCTCCCGCACTACGCCTTCGGCGGCGATCATGACAGCGGAGACAATATTGTTCACGCCGTCAGAGCGCACCTCGCACAGAGGTATCTGGGCGCCGGTAAAAATGACCGGTTTGCGGAGATTTTCCAGCATGAAGGCCAGCGCGGAGGCGGAGTAGGCCATGGTGTCCGTACCGTGGAGCACCACGAAACCGTCAAAGCGGTCATAGTTCCGGGCTATGGCGGTGCCTATCATGTTCCACTCCCTGATGGACATATTGCTGGAATCCAGCAGCGGGTCAAACTGAATGACCTCAAATGCGGGCATATTCGGCTTATGCAGATCGGATATGGCAGCCAGGGCATTCTCGAAGCTCTCCTTTGAGGGCACATAGCCCTTGGGAGACGGGATCATGCCGATAGTGCCGCCGGTATATATAATACAGATATTCTTTTTCATTTTATTTCCAGCTTTTCCTTACTTGCGGGGAGAGTGACGATGAATACGGTGCCCTCTCCCACCTTGCTCTCGGCTCTGATGCTGCCGTTGTGGGTCTCGGCGATCTGGGTGGCGATGGCAAGCCCCAGACCGGTGCCGCGGCCTACCTCCTTGGTGGTGAAGAAGGGTTCAAACATTCTTGAGAGAATATCCTCGGGTATACCCGGGCCGGTATCCGCCAGACGGAAGACAACATTTCCTTCCTCATAACGGGTGGATATTGTGAGCGTGCCGCCCTCATCCTCCATGGCCTGAAAGGCGTTAATGACAATGTTCATCAACAGCTGTATTATCTGGGTCTCGTTTGCGAACAGCCTGATGTCCGGGCAGCGGCAGTCCAGTATCAGCTCAACCTTTGCCGGCTGGGACGGAACGGTGATATGCCGTACCTTCTGCACCAGGACATCGGGAGACAGCAGCTTGTTGGCGGCGTCCGGATTTTTGCGGGTCAGGGAAGACATTCTGGAAACAAGGCCCTTTGCCTTCTCGGCGGATTCAAGGATCGCGGAGAGATTATCCATAAGCTCGTCGCAGCCTTCGGGCAGCTGCTCCATGGTCATAAGGCTGTAACCCATTATGGGCGTCAGCATATTGTTGAATTCGTGAACCAGATTTCCGGTCATTGTGCCTATCATTTCCAGACGCTGATGGTGAGCCAGCTCCTGAATGGTCTTGTTTTCTTTTTCCAGAAGCTCTACCTTTTCCCGCATGAGCCGATTGCTGCGCCTGTTGTGGTAGATCAGCATGAGCATGGCGAAAATGCTCAGCAGGATCAGGACCGTACCCATCATGATGCAGACAAAAACCTGGCTCAGAATACTCATGAAGCCGGAGGTGGACTGAGCAAGGCCAAGGGCAAATACACCGTTTTTGTTGACGGGGGCAGGCATGACCACCATCAGCTTTTCTCTCTCATCGGGATTTTCAAACTGCCGCATGACGACACTGTCTCCCCGAGACGCTTCGGCAAGGATGGCAGTCTCATCATTTCGGCCGACGGCATCGCTGTATGAGAGATAGGATATTTCCGGCTTAAAGCTGTCATTCTGCATGAAGAGGCCGGTCTCACAGTCATAGAACGACAGCCAGTATCTGACCGACATATCCTCCTGAATACATTGACGGTAGAATTCTAGCGGGTCGAGAAGAACGGCATAGCGGTACTCCACATCCACACAGCGCTCAACCAGGGCAATATATCGGCGGCTGTCCTTGTAGACACAGATACAGGGTCGGTCAAGGGATACGCCGTTGGGGAATGAGTAATCGTACAGGCTTTCCCCTGGGGAGCTCATCAGAACGGTCTCGCGGTATATCAGAACAGCGCAGTCGGCATAGGGCAGGCTCATGATCGGATGTGATGACATGGCCTCTATCAGCTCCGAAGGGTCACGGGTGACGAAATAATGCTCACCGGCCTCTCTGCAGAATGAGATCATATGCCGCAGCTGCTCTCTGGCATCGGAAAGCATGGAAGCCACACTGCTGTCTATCACCCTGGCAGTATCCTGCAGATGGCTGCTGTATTCTACGCTCATTTCCTCTGCGGCATCTTCAAACCCGCTGTATATTAAGAATCCTCCAAATATGGAAAGCGCAACCGACAGAATAACCGCAACTATCAGCTGCCTTTCAGATTTGTTCCGCTTCATTGATTATACCTCTTGAAAAAGCTGTAGAAAATAAGTATAATTTATTATGAAAGCTCCGCTTACATAATAAATATTATAATAATCTCCCGTTCCTCGCCGCTTACGCGGCAGCCGGAACGGATGAGAAAAAATCCCCATGCGCACACGGCTTTCTTTTATGGCGGTGCGTTTTGATACGCATGGTGATTTATTATAACCCAGCGCGGCAAAAAGAGCAATAGCGCATAGTGTTCCGATCAATAGTTCCTGTTGGATTATCGGCGGGATCAACGGTAAAGGAGACTGGTATGAGGGATTCGGTTCTCATTGTAGACGACGATGCGGCAGTGGCAAAAATGCTGAGCAAGGTGATAAGCAATATCGATCTGGAAGCTCATACGGCATCCTGCGGGCCGGAGGCTCTGGAGATGGTCTCCAGAAATACATACGCGCTCATTCTGCTTGATATAAATATGCACGGAATGGACGGATTTGAGGTCATCGACCGTCTGCGCGGGCAGAACAACAATACTCCCGTTATCATCGTCAGCGGCCGCAAGGAGGATAACGACACCCTGCACGCCCTTGATATCGGTGCCGACGACTATGTGACAAAGCCCTTTAATCCCGTAACTCTCGGCGCAAAGGTAAAAGCCCTTATCCGCCGGAGCCGGGGAGGCGGTGCCGACACGGATAATTCTCTCTCGGCAGGCCCGTTTTCATACAACACCAGCACTCTGAAGCTCTATAAAAACGGGGAGGAGATTTTCCTCACCGCAAAGGAAAACGCAATGATGAAGCTGTTTTTGGACAATGTGAACCGCATCTTCTCCAAAAGCTCCATCTATGAGATGGTATGGGGGAACGATATGGTGGACGATGACAGCATTTCAGTATACATAAACCGCCTCCGTCAGAAGGTGGAGGATGACCCGGTGTCGCCTAAGTACATAAAGACCGTCCGGGGCGTGGGCTATAAATTCGTCGTGTGACCGGGTGTGGGAGGCTAAGACATGAAGTACGATTTTACAACTGTGCTTGACCGCAGCGGGAAGGATTCTCTGGCGGCCGATAGGATACCGTTTGCCGATATGAAGGTCAGAGAGGGCTTTTCCACCATTCCCATGTGGATCGCCGATATGAGCTTCCCTGCCGCTCCCCCTGTGATGGAGGCGGTATACAGGCGCATGGAGATGCCGAACTTCGGTTACTTCGCCCTGCCGCAGGAGTATTTTGACTCCATAATCTCCTGGCAGAGCCGCCGCAACGGCGTAGAAGGACTGAAAAACGAACACATCGGATATGAAAACGGCGTGCTCGGCGGTGTCAGCTCCGCGATCCAGGCGTTCACCTCTCCGGGCGATAAAATTCTTATCCACTCCCCCACCTATGTGGGCTTCACCCACACCGTTGACGACACAGGCCGCGTCATTGAGCATTCCCCTCTTCGCCGTGATGAAAACGGCGTATGGCGCATGGACTATGAGGACATGGACAGGCGCATAAAGGAAAACCGTATCCATCTGTGCATATTCTGCTCACCCCATAACCCCTGCGGCAGGGTATGGGAAAAGTGGGAGATAGAAAAGGCCATGGAGGTCTATGCGGCCAATGACTGCATCGTGATCTCCGATGAGATCTGGTCCGATATTATTATGCCCGGGAATAAGCATATCCCCACTCAGTCCGTATCGGAGGACGCCAGAAACAGAGTCATCGCCTTCTATGCTCCCAGCAAGACCTTCTCTCTGGCCGGTCTTGTGGGCTCCTATC
>JAZUJF010000014.1:0-9657 GCA_045642585.1 Candidatus Limivicinus sp. | reverse complement strand
CGGGTAGGAGTGGACTATTTCCTCGGAGGCGAACAGGGAGCCCGCTTCCTTCATGTCGGCAAGGATAATGGGGTTGGATTCATCGGTCTTGAGTCCGGCGTACTTGCCGGCGTAGTCGGTGTGACGGCCCTGATCGTCCACGGGGACGACCATCTCCATGCCGTAGCGCATACAGGTCACATAGTCGTCTGCGCCGAAGCCGGGAGCGGTGTGGACGCAGCCTGTACCGGAATCCATGGTGACATAGTCAGCCAGCAGCAGGCGGGAGGTCTTGCCGAGGAAGGGATGCTTTGCCAGCATATTCTCGAAGAAGGAGCCTTCGTGGGTCTCGACGATCTCGTAGCTGTCGATGCCGCCGATGTCCATGACCTTCTCGGTCAGAGCCTCTGCCATGATGTACATCTCACCGTTTGCGGCCTTGACGATGGCGTAGCTCTCATCGGGATGCAGCGCGATGGCAAGGTTGCCGGGCAGGGTCCAGATAGTGGTGGTCCAGATAACGAAACAGAGCCTGGAGAGGTCAAGATGACCCAGCTTGCCCAGATCGTCGTGCATGGGAAACTTCACATACACGGTGGTGCAGGGATCGTCCTGATATTCGATCTCGGCCTCAGCCAGAGCGGTCTCATCCTTGGGGCACCAGTACACGGGCTTCAGACCCTTGTAGATATGGCCGTTAGCATACATCTTGCCGAAAATGCGGACTTCGTCGGCCTCAAAACCCTTGTTCATGGTCTTGTAGGGATGCTCCCAGTCGCCGATAACGCCCATGCGCTTGAAGCCTTCCATCTGTGCTCCCACATACTTCTCGGCGTAAGCCTGACAGGCGGAACGGAAGTCGGCAACGCTCATTGCCTTGTGGTTGAGCTTCTGCTCCTTGATGATGGCAGACTCAATGGGCATACCGTGGTTGTCCCAGCCGGGAATGTAGGGAGTATAGTAGCCGCGCATCGCGTAGGAACGGGTGATGAAGTCCTTGAGGGCCTTGTTCAGGGCGTGACCCATATGGATGTAGCCGTTGGAGAACGGAGGGCCGTCATGAAGATTGAAGCGGGGATGCCCCTCGTTCTTCTTCAGCATTTCGTTATATATATCCATCTCTTCCCACTTCCGGAGCATCTCAGGCTCACGGGCAGGCAGACCGGCCCGCATGGGGAAATCGGTTTTCGGCAGATTAAGTGTGGTGTTGAAGTCCTGTGACATTGTCGTTATTTCTCCTATCATTCTCTGTGCGCTGCGAAAAAGCAGCAAAATATGCGGGGCAAAGGGACATGAGGCAATATCCCGAAAAATCAATCAAACGGGGCGGGAGCGCGTCTGCGCCCGCCCCGTTTACTATACGGTTCAGGAATCAGAAAGAGAATGACTCGTCGTCCATTCTCCGCTGGCGGGCAGGTGCAGCGCTCATTTCCTCGGGCTGTTCCTGTATTCGGGCAGCGGGAGTACGGACGGGGGCGACCTTGGGCTCGGCCTTCTTCACGGGGACAGGCTCTTCATCATCGTCAGCCTGCAGAGCGGGATCGCCGGCGACAATGCCCTCCACCTTTGCGATCTGGGCAGAGCACATGGAGCGGATATTGGCCAGGAATTGGGCAGTCGCGGCCTGAGCGGCGGCAAGGCGCTTTTCCTCCGCGTCGGCCTTCTCCTCAATGCTGCCCACTGCCAGCTTCACCTGACGGTCAGCATCGGCGATCATGGCGGCGGCGCGGGCGCGGGCTTCGGCCTCGATCTGAACAGCCAGCTTCTGCGCGGACAGAACTGCCATATTCAGAGCCTCTTCATTGGCGCGGTACTCCTCTATCTTGTCCACAAGAACCTTCATCTTGCTCTTGAGAACGGCGTTTTCCTTCTGAGAATTGGTAATATCATCAGCCAGCTCCTCAAGGAAATCATCAACGGAGGCCATATCGTATCCGCCGATACGCACCTTATCAAAGGTCTTCTCACGAATATTCTGCGCAGTAATCATATCTTATCCACCTTTCAACTTTCAAAATCTATCTTTTCAGGTCAGAGGTACTGTCCGGAGCTCTCAGGCTGTTCCTGAGCCGCGCCGAGGATATCCACATTCTGGGGTGTTACAAAAAATGTTTTTGCGGACACGGGAGTTATCTTCCCGCTCAGGGCATAGGCTATACCGGACATGAAATCCAGAAGCCTCCTTCCGGTGTCATTGTCAACGGCCTCAAGGGTCAGCACCACGGTCACGCCGGAGCGGAGATAGTTCACAAGCTCGCCGGCCTCGTCAACATTTTTCGGGGAAAAGAGCAGGACCTTGCTCTCCTTACCGCCGAAATTCATTCTCCGATCAGTGCCGGGGAAGCGGGGAGCCTTCTGGGACTTGGCACCCTTCTTGAAGCCGAGACTGCCGAAAATGCTGCCCGGGGTGTCATCCTCTTCCTCTTCTGCCTGAGGCTCGGGAGCGCGGACATCCGTGCCGAAGCTCTCCTCAAAGCGGTTAGAGGCCGACTGCTGCTGGGTCCTGTCCTCCTGAGGCTTGACCCTGGGCTTGAATTTAACATCCGCGCCCTCAAAGAAATCGTCATCGTCCTCGTAGGGCTGGGTCAGTTTTTTGAGTTCATCCATGAGACCCATGGTAAACCTCCAAAAAAGCAATACATCAATGTAGGGCGGCTGGATAGTGGCGCTCTCCGAAGATCGCGGTTCCGAGTCTCACCATGTTCGCACCGCAGGCGATGGCGGTCTCGTAGTCGCCGCTCATGCCCATGGACAAAAAATCCATAACGACATTATCGTATTTTTTTTCGCAATTGTCAACAAAAAGCTTGTACATTGACTGAAAATATGGGCGATTATCCTCCCCTGACAGGCAAACCGGGGGTATTGCCATCAGACCGCGCACCCGGACATGGGAAAAATTACCGCAAAACTCCAGCACCTGAGCCGTTTCGTCCGCATGAAATCCGGATTTTGACTCCTCATTGGCTATGTTGATCTCCAGAAGAATATCCTGCACAATATCCCTCTTTCCGGCGCAGCGGTCGATCTCCTCTATAAGCTCCCTGCTGTGGACGGAATGGATGAGACAAACATGACCCACCACATTTTTCACCTTATTACGCTGGAGATGGCCGATGAAATGGAGCTGAGCGCCCTCATATGCGTTCTGCGCCTCCTTCTCCTGCAGCTCCTGCACGCGGTTCTCGCCGCAGGCGGTAAGGCCGGAGGCGATGGCGTGGCGCACGGTGTCGGCATCGTTCATCTTGCTTGCGCCGATGAGCAGAATATCCTCAGGGTCCCGCCCGGAGGCAGCAGCGGTCGCATTTATTTTTTCACGAACAGCTTTTATGTTCTCTTCAATGTCCATGCTCGTTCTCTCTTTCAATCCGTTAGGGGTCAGGTAAATATACTGTCCATACAGGGGAATTATTGCAGCCTGAGCTCACATTCGCACTTTCGCAGCCTGAGATAATCTCCCCCGGCGGTAAGGCGAAAAAGGATAGCCCTCCTGCCGTCCAGAGGCTCGGAGACATACACCGCCTGAGCCGGAACTGTACCGCCCATGCCCTCAAAGCACAGGGTATACCGCTTCTTCTCGCTCAGAGCGCACTCTCCGTCTGTCACGGCGGCGTAATACCATACATAATCCGTAACGATGCGGCAGCAGCCTGTGTCCCCGGGCGGCAGAGCCAGAAGAGAAGACAGCTCCGATACGGTAATATTTTCCCCGTCTTCCGGCGAAAGATACTCATATCCGTCGCAGTCCGCGAAGTACACACACGATGCCGGGGCGGCAAAGGTGCTGCCGTCGGAAAAGCAGGCAACGGCTCCGCCTGCGGGAATACGCCGGCCGTCCGGCGCGGAGGAGACAGGGCTCAGGCCAAAGCCGAGAGCCTCCTCCCGGCGTATTGCAATGCCGGAGAGACAGATGCTATCCGCTCTCTCCGGCAATACCTTTTCCGTATCGGCCTGCCCCCCGGTTCCCCGGAAGAGCCATGCGCCCAACCAGGCACTCACGGCAAGAAACAGCGCTATCCACACTGCCGTGAGAAGGCCGTCACGCTCCACTTATGTATCCTGCTCCAGAATTATGGGTCTGGGAGGAACGACGGTGGAAATGGCGTGCTTGTAGATGAGCTGCTGCTTACCGTCGGAATCCAGCACAACAGTGAAGCCGTCAAAGCTTTTCACGATACCGTGAAGCTGGAAGCCGTTCATCAGGAACATGGTGACGCTCGCCTTATCCCGGCGAAGCTGGTTTAGGAAGGTATCCTGGAGATTTTGCGTTTTCTGCATTTTCGCTGCTCCTTTTTCTTCGGGCAGCGCGGTTTCGGCTGCCCTGTCATGATCGGCGGCATCAATTCCGCCCGGGATCATGATATACCGAAGCCGTGCAAAAACTCTGTCGAAAGCCGCCGCGCCTCATCAAAATCCGGTTTCCCGTCCCAGAGGATGCGCAGCGCCCTTTCATATTTGTTGAACCAGGTGAGCTGACGCTTGGCATAGCGCCGGCTGCCCTGCTTTATCATGTCGGCGGCCTCCTGAGGTGAAATGTCACCCCTGAGTGCCAGAACGGCCTCCTTGTAGCCGATGGCCTGCATGGCGGTGCAGTCCGGGGAGAGACCGGAGGACAGAAGCCCCCGTACCTCGGTGAAAAGACCCTCGGCCACCATGATGTCCACTCTCCCGTCTATACGCCTGTACAGCTCCGCCCTGTCCCTGTAATTCAGAACGATCTTTGCCGCATCGTATCTGGGCGGGACAGCTCGGGTCTGCCTGTCATGCTCGGTAATGGTCGTACCGGTGAGCTCATATATCTCAAAGGCACGGACAATACGCCGCTTATCAGGGGCACAGAGCTTTTCCGCCCTCTCCGGGTCAAATTCCCGAAGTCTGCGGAGCATTTCCTCACCGCCCAGCTCATCGTACAGGCGGGAGAGCCTCTCCCGAAGCTCTTTGTTCTCCTCGGTGGCGGCAAAGTCACGGCCCGAAATGAGGGAGTCGATATATAGCCCCGTGCCGCCTGTAATGATCGGCAGTCTGCCTCTGGATAATATATCCTCACAGCACGCCGCCGCCTCATTCACATACCGGGCGACGGAATAGTTTTCGTCGGGCTCTGCCACATCTATCATGTGGTGGACAGCCGACGCCCTTTCCTCCGCCGTGGCCTTGGCAGTGCCGATGTCCATGCGGCGGTAGACCTGCATGGAGTCTGCGGAGACTATCTCGCCGTTAAAGGCCCGGGCGAGCGCTATTCCCAGCTTCGTCTTGCCCGAGGCGGTGGGGCCCGCAATTACAACTACCTTAGGCTGCTCCATCACAGGATCCTCTTGAACATCCTGTCCAGATCCCTGCGGGTGACAGAGACGGACACCGGTCTGCCGTGGGGGCAGTATTTTACCTGACCGGACAGAACAGCCGTGACCACACGCTCCAGCTCCTTAATGTCCGTGTCCCAGCCGGCCTTGATGGCCGCCTTACAGGCCACGGTGTGGAGAATTTCGTCCCGGGATTCCTGAGGTGACGGGGCCTTGCCCCGGCGGAGCCTGTCAATTATCTCCTCCACAGCGGCGGAGGCATCATCGGAGAACATATCGGCGGGCACGGCGCGGATGATGTAGGTGTCCTCACCGAAGGGCTCCGTCTCAAAGCCCAGCTCGGTCAGAAGATCGGAATTGTTCTCCAGAATCTCCCCGTCCTCCGGGGAGAGCTTCATGGTCACCGGGCACAGAAGGCTCTGGCTCATGATCTCTCTATCTTGTGTTTTGAGCCGGTCGAAGATCATACGCTCATGGGCGGCATGCTTGTCTATGAGGATAAGCTCCCCATCGACTTCGACGATTATATATGTTTTCAGCGCCTCACCCACTATCTTGTGGTCGGGCACAGGGAGCTTTTCCACATTTTGAACAGAGTTTTGAACAATGACCTGTTCAGGGGCATTTTCCGGCCGCTCTTTTTCAACGCTCTTTACCTTAAAAACGGGAGCTTTCACCGTTTTTTCCATGTCAAGACGGGTCTGAACGGGCAGATCGGAGGCTCTCAGCGTGTTGCCGCCGCCACTATATATTGGGGCAGAGGTGCTATGTGACGGCGTGCTCACCGCTCGGGGAGAAGGGGACTTCGGCACGGGAGACGATTTTGCCGCGTAGCCGTTGGAACGAAAGTCGGAGGCACTCATGGACTGATAAAAGTCCTTCTTCGGCTCAGGCTTGGTGACGGGTGTGCCCTCCTGCTTCCTCGCGGAGGCGACCGCCGGTGAGGTGCGGGGGAGGGAGGGAACACGCTTTTCCCCGGACAGAGCGGAGAGAACGGCGTGATACACAAGGTCAAAAACGGCCCTTTCGTTACCGAATTTCACCTCGGTCTTGGCCGGGTGGACATTCACATCCACGCTGGCGGGGGAGAGAGCCAGATATATGACACAGGCGGGATAACGGCCCGTGAGGAGGGTGTTTTTGTATGCCTGCTCAACGGCGGACTGGAGGAGGGAGGATCTGATGTATCTGCCGTTGCAGAAGAAAAACTGCATGGCACGGTTTCCGCGGCCGGCGGAGGGAGAGGAGGTAAAGCCTGTGACACGGGAGCCCTCGAACTCGCTGTCTATGGGGAGCATATCCTTTGCCGCATCACGGCCCAGCAGAGTATATATGCAGGATTCGCCCCTGCCGTCACCGGGAGTAAAAAACTCCTCCTTACCGTCTCTTATGAGGCGCACGGACACTTCCGGTCTGCCCAGAGCGCAGCGCAGAGCGGCGTTTATGCAGGCAGTAGCCTCGCTGCGGTCGGATTTCAGAAATTTCAGCCTGGCGGGAGTGTTGTAGAACAGGGACCGGACCTTGATCGTGGTGCCCTCGGGGCAGCCCACAGCGCCCATGTCCTCTATGTCACCGGCCTTCAGTGTGACGACGGTGCCCTCTCTGTCGCCATGGCGGCGGGTACGCAGCTCAACCTGAGATACGGAGGAGATGGCGGCCAGAGCCTCACCCCGGAAGCCCATAGTGCCGATGGCCTCAAGACCCTTTTCATCCCGGAGCTTGGAGGTGGCATGGCGCATGAAAGCGATGCCCGCATCCTCGGGGGACATACCGCAGCCGTCATCGGAGACACGGATATAGGTGGCACCGCCGTCTTTTATCTCTACTGTAACATTTTTTGCCCCGGCATCAAAGGAGTTTTCGATCATCTCCTTGATAACGGAGGCAGGGCGCTCCACCACTTCACCTGCGGCGATCATATCCGCCACATGGGGGGAGAGGATGTTGATTTCAGGCATTGGTGCTCCTCCTGTAGGTCATCTTTAACTAAACATATTCATTATACATTATTTCGGTTGAAAATACCACCTCTTTTATGCTATCATTAACTGATATATTGTGAAATAAAGAGGTTTGACATATGGCATATCAGCGCAAGATTATAGATATAGCTCAGGTAAAGGCTCAGGAGCAGATATGCAGACGCATATCTGACCGTGTGACCGCCGACGGACGGCAGCATCTGGCGATGGTCGATACATACGGATGCCAGCAGAATGAGGCCGACAGCGAGAAGCTCAGGGGGTATCTCAGCGAGATGGGCTTCGGCTTCACTCAGGACGAGTTTGAGGCCGATGTTATCGTGATCAATACCTGCGCCGTGCGCGAGCACGCCGAAATGCGGGTGCTGGGGAATGTGGGCGCCCTGAACCACACAAAAAAGGCCCGCCCCAACCAGATCATCGCTGTATGCGGCTGCATGGTACAGCAGGAGCATATGGCCGCCAAGGTGAAGAAGAGCTATCCCGTGGTGGATCTGGTCTTCGGACCCCATGAGCTGTGGCGCTTCCCGGAGCTTATGGAGCAGGTGATGACAAAGCATAAGAGAGTCTTTGCCACAAAGAATGACGACGGCGCTGTTGCAGAGGGAATTCCTCTGCGCCGCGACAGCAAGGTCAAGGCGTGGCTGAGCATCATGTACGGCTGCAATAACTTCTGCACCTACTGCATTGTGCCTTATGTGCGCGGCCGTGAGCGCTCAAGAGAGCCGGAGGATATTCTCCGGGAGGCGAGAGAGCTTGTGGCGGCAGGCTACAAGGATATAACCCTGCTGGGCCAGAATGTGAACTCCTACGGCAAGGATCTGGAGAACCCCATCGACTTTGCGGACCTTATCCGCATGGTAAACGATATTCCGGGCGACTTTGTGATCCGCTTTATGACGAGCCACCCCAAGGATGCCACCGAAAAGCTGTTTGAGACCATGGCCCGGTGCCCGAAATGTGCCCATCAGCTGCATCTGCCCGTCCAGTCCGGCAACGACCGCATCCTGAAAATAATGAACCGCGGCTATGACAGCGAGAAGTATATCCGCCAGATGGAGCTTGCAAAGCAGTATATGCCGGATCTGGTGCTGACCACCGATATTATCGTGGGCTTTCCCGGGGAGACAGACGAGGAGTTTGAGGACACTCTGAAGCTGTGTGAGAAGGTGAGGTATGACGCCATGTTCACCTTCATCTACTCCAAGCGTGTGGGAACTCCCGCCGCCTCCATGCCCGATCCCTTTACCCGTGAGGACAAGCAGCGCCACTTCGATAAGCTTGTGGAGCTGTCAAACCGCATCTCCGGCGAGAAGCACAGGCAGTACGAGGGAAAGACCGTCCGGGTGCTCGTTGACGGCGAGACCGGCAGGGAGGAATACAATCTGTCCTCCCGCACAAACGGGGGAAGACTTGTCCATCTCCACGGAGACCCCGCTCTTGTCGGTCAGTTTATAGATGTAAAGATAACGCACTCCAATACCTGGGCACTGTACGGAGAGATCGAATAGTCATCAGAAATACGGAGAAAGATCGAAATGCCTGAAAATACTCCTATGAAGCGGCAATACAACGAAATAAAGGCGCAGCATCAGGACTGCCTGCTGTTTTTCCGTCTGGGCGACTTCTACGAGATGTTCGACGAGGACGCGAAGGTGGCCTCCCGGGAGCTGGATCTGGCTCTGACCACCAGAGACAGGACGGTTGAAAATCCCGACGACCGCACCCCCATGTGCGGCGTGCCGTATCACAGCGCCGAGGCATATATCGCCCGCCTTATCGCAAAGGGATATAAGGTGGCCATCTGTGAGCAGATGGAGGACCCGGCGCTGTGCAAGGGCCTTGTGAGCCGTGATGTTATCCGCATCATCACCCCCGGCACCGTCACCGAGAGCTCCATGCTTGAGGAGGGGAAGAGCAACTATATCTGTGCCGTCTACCTTGAGGGCAGGACAGCAGGTGCTGCCTTCTGTGATATATCCACAGGCGAATTCTGCTGTGCTGACTTTGAAAATGACCCGGTGACCCATACTCTCAATGAGCTTGCCCGATTCTCTCCCCGGGAGGCTGTGCTCTCTTACGGCGCCGAGCATGAGAGCTCTATCACCGATTTCCTCACAAAAAAGCTGGACTCCATGCTGGAGACGGGCTCGGATGCCTTTCAGTATCTGCCCTCCTCCGCCAGAATATGCGAGCAGTTTCGTGTCAGCTCCCTTGATCTTCTGGGTCTTGCGGAGCTGCCGGGGGCGGTTTGCGCTGCCGGAGCGCTGCTTGACTACATAATCCGAACTCAGAAATTCGACATCAGCCATATTAACCGCCTTGATGTGTTCTACGGCGGCAGGTATATGGAGCTGGACTGGGCCACCAGAAAGAGTCTGGAGCTGACCGAG
>JAZUJF010000013.1:0-5558 GCA_045642585.1 Candidatus Limivicinus sp. | reverse complement strand
CTGAGCGCGGTTCTCACCGTCCCGCTTCTTGAAATCGGAGGGCAGCCAGCTGACGCCGAAAGCGCGGCCTATCTCTTCCCCCAGATCGTTTATCCTCACCGCGTCCTTATGCCGGGAGAGGGTAAGGGTGGTGCAGAAATAGTCATAGCCGTACTGCTTTGCCAGCCTTGCGCACTCCATGAGCCGCAGACGGAAGCACTCGGTACATCTGGCGCCGCCCTCCGGCTCGTTTTCCAGACCCTTTATGCGGCGGTAATAGTCCTGACTCTTCCACGGCTCAGCCAATACATTCACTCTGTCGGCAAGACCCAGCTTTTCGATGGTCTGGAGCTGTGCCTGAAAGCGGCGGTCAAATTCCTCCTCCGGGTAGAGGTTGGGATTATACCACAGCACAGTGACCTCAAAGTACCGGGTCAGATATTCCAGCACCGCACCGGAGCATACACCGCAGCAGGCATGGAGCAGCACTCTCGGCGTTCTGCTCCCCTGCTTCTGGATCACGCGGTCCAGCTCCTTCATATAGTTTCTGTTCATTATCTCAAAAAGCCGCTGACTATCTGCTCCTCAGCCTCGCTCTCGGTGAGACCCAGCGTCATGAGCTTTATGATCTGGTCGCCGGCAATTTTCCCGATGGCGGCCTCATGGATAAGGGCGGAGTCAATGTTGTTTGCCTCCAGCTCCGGGATAGCCAGCACCCGGGCAGTGTCCATAATGATGGCGTCGCACTCCGTATGGCCGGAGCAGGCGCAGTTGCCGATGATGCGGGAGCAGTATTTCTGGAAGCTCCTGTCCTTTGCCACGGAGCGGGAAACCACGTCCGCGCTGCTGCCGTCGCCGTTCATTTCTATGGTATAGCCGCTGTCGGCCCTCTGTGTGCCATGGGTCATCAGACGCTCGTGGACAATGAGCTTTGCGTCCCTGTCCAGTCTCGCGACGGTGTTTCTCACGGTATCGTCGATACCCTTGATCTGCACCATCTCCATCTCAACGCTGCTGCCCTCGCCGATATTGACCTCGGTCTTCGGGTTCATGATGCGTTTGCCGCGTCCGTCACCCTCGCCGTAGTGCTTCTCCACATACTTGACATGGGAGTTGCGGCCGATAAAGAAGCGGTGGAGACCGTCATGACCGGAATCCTGATCGCCGCAGTTGTTGATGCCGCAGCCGGCGACGATGACAACATCACAGTTATCGCCGATGAAGAAATCATTATAGACGACCTCCTTGAGGCCGCTCTGAGAGAGAACGACGGGTATATGGACGCTCTCGTTTACGGTGCCGTCCTTGATGCGGATATCAATTCCGGGCTTGTCGGTTTTGGTGGTGATCTGAATGTTGGCGGTGGAATTGCGGCCCTCGGACTCGCCGTTGGCTCTGATATTATATGCACCCTCCGGAACCTTATGAAGGTCGGCGATCTCTGCAAGAATATGTTTCTGAATGTCGTTTAGCATTATTACAGGCCTCCTTCAAGAACTCTGTTGCACACAGAGGGCGTGGCACTCTTCAAAAGCGCCGGGAGTATTTCGTCCCTGCTGCCCTGTTCACGGACAGAGCCGTTTGCAATTACGATAATGCTGTCGGCTATGTCAAGAATACGCTCCTGATGGGAGATGATAAGGATGGAGCCGTGAGTGCGCTTCTGCATATTCTCAAATACATGAATAAGGCTCTGGAAGCTCCAGAGGTCGATACCGGCTTCGGGCTCGTCAAAGACGGAGAGACGGGTGCCGCGGGCGAGCACGGTGGCGATCTCGATGCGCTTCAGCTCGCCGCCGGAGAGAGAGGCATTGACCTCGCGGTCAATATAGTCTCTGGCGCAGAGGCCGACAGCGGAGAGATAGTCGCAGGCCTCACCCACAGAGAGATCCTTCTTGGCCGCAAGACGGAGAAGATCCACCACATGGATCCCCTTGAATTTGACCGGCTGCTGCAGGGCGAAGCTGATGCCGATATTTGCCCGCTCCGTAATGCCAAGCGCGGTCACATCCTGGCCGTCAAAGAAAATGCGGCCGGAGGAGGGCTTTTCAATACCCATGATGAGTCTTGCCAGTGTGGACTTGCCGCCGCCGTTGGGCCCGGTGATGACAACAAACTTGTTATCGGGAACGACGAAGCTCACATCCTTTATTATTTCTTTTGTACTGTCCTCGGTCTCAACGCCAAAGGAAACATCTTTCAGTTCGAGCATTATATAATAAACCTTTCATTGAATGATCTCTTTCGGATACACTTATCTGAATAGATTATACCACATTTTCCCGCAATAGCAACATATTATGCGGCATTGAGGCGGCAGAGCTCCCCAAATCAGCAATAGAAAGGGGGCATCTCAAATTCTGAGATACCCCCTGTGCACGATATTGTTTTATCGGACGGATCAGCGGAACAGAGCACCGATCACGCCAAGGATCCTTGCGAAATCATCGACGGCGTTGGGCTCAAACGCAGTGACGATCCTGCCGACAAAATCAAAGAGAGAATAGAAAAACATAGTATAGTGTCCTCCTTAAAAGTTTTGCTACGAATCAATCGTAACAGTTTGTAACATAACGGTATCATACTGGAAAAGATAAGTCAAGAAATAATTAAAAACAGGCCGTTAGAAGATACTAACAGCCTGTTGCGTATCAGATATTACTTTCTGTCCTCGCCGCGCTCCCTGAGAGCCTCCTTGCGGGAGATGTTCCAGCGGCCCTTTTCGTCGATACCGGTGAACTTGACCCAGGTCTTGTCGCCGATGTTGAGGACATCCTCGACCTTCTCGGTGCGCTTGAACTCAAGATCCTTGATATGGCACATTGCGTCCTTGCCGGGAACCAGCTCGACGAAAGCGCCCAGATTGGAGATGATGCGCTTGACCTCACCGTAGTACAGAGCGCCGACCTCGGGCTCGAACACAATGTTCTCGATGGTTTCGCGTGCGGCACGGCAGGCCTCAATGTCGGAGGAGGCGATGTAGATGTTGCCGTCGTCGGTGATGTCGATCTTGCAGCCGGTGTCGGCGGTGATCTTCTGGATGGTCTTTCCGCCGGAGCCGATGACTTCACGGATCTTGTCGGGGTTGATCCTGAGCTGGATCATCTTGGGAGCGGTCTTTGCCAGCTCCTTGCGAGGCTCTGCGATAGCCTTGAGCATGATGGCGTCAAGGATCTGGAAACGGGCCTCCTTGGTGATGGAGAAGGCTTCCTTGACGATCTCGTGCTTCAGACCGTCGTTCTTGAGGTCCATCTGGATGGCGGTGATACCCTGCTTGGTGCCGGCCACCTTGAAGTCCATCTCGCCGTGGAAATCCTCAACACCCTGAATGTCGATGAAAGTGGTGAAGTCGTCGCCGTCCTGAATGAGACCGCAGGAGATGCCCGCGACAGGAGCCTTGAGAGGCACGCCTGCGTCCATGAGCGCCAGAGTGCTGCCGCAGATGGAGCCCTGAGAGGTGGAGCCGTTGGAGGACAGGACCTCGGAGACTACGCGGATAGCGTAGGGGAACTCCTCGACGGAGGGAATGACTGCCTCAAGTGCCTTCTCGACCAGAGCGCCGTGACCGTACTCGCGTCTGCCGGTGGAACGGCTGGCACGGGCTTCGCCGGTGGAGTAGGAGGGCATATTGTAGTGGTGCATGAAGCGCTTCTCTTCCTCTTCCCAGATGGTGTCCAGCTTCTGGGTCTCGGACAGAGTTGCGAGAGTGGCGATGGAGAGGACCTGAGTCTGGCCTCTGGTGAACAGGCCGGAGCCGTGAACAACAGGCAGAACGCCGACCTCTGCGGCCAGAGGACGGATCTCGTTCATCTGACGGCCGTCAACACGCTTGCCGGCCAGCAGCCACTTCTTAACGACCTTCTTCTGGAGCTTGTAGAGGATCTCGTCCATGAAGCTCATCATGTCGGGGTGCTCTTCGCCGTACTTCTCCTGGACCATAGTGACCCAGTCGTTGACACGGGCTTCGCGGACATTCTTATCATCGGTGTCCATGCAGTATTCCATAGACTGGAACTCATTGTCAACGAGCTTCTCGAAGAGAACCCCGTCGAAGGATGCGTGCTCATACTCGAACTTGGGCTTGCCGATCTCCCGGACCATCTGATCGATCAGATCAAGAACGGGCTGCAGATGCTCATGAGCCTGAACGATACCCTCGTACATGACATCATCGGGAACCTGATCCGCCTCGGACTCGATCATGACGATCTTCTTGTGGGTGGCGGCGATGGTGGTGATCATGCGGTTAGTCTCACGCTCTGCCTTGGTGGGGTTGAAGAGATACTTCTCGCCGTCCCAGCCGAGAACGATACCGGCGATGGGGCCGTTGAAGGGGACATCGGAGATGGAAACTGCGGCGGAGGCGCCGATCATGGCGGTGATCTCGGGGGAGCAGTCACGGTCAACGGACAGCACCTCGCAGGCGATGACAACATCGTTTCTCAGGTCATAGGGGAACAGAGGGCGCATGGGGCGGTCGATCAGACGGGAAGCCAGAACTGCGGGGAGGCTGGGCTTACCTTCGCGGCGCATGAAGCTGCCGGGGATGCGGCCGACTGCGTAGAGCTTTTCGTTGAAGTCAACGGAGAGGGGGAAGTAATCGATGCCGTCCTTGGGACGGGCGGAAGCGGTGCAGGTGACGAGAACGGTGGTCTCACCGTACTTCACCAGAACTGCCGCGTTGCACAGCTCTGCCATCTTGCCCACTTCCATGGACAGGGGGCGGCCTTCGTACATCATTTCGTACTTCCTGTAGTTGGGGAACTGCTTGTTGGTGATGATCATTGACGATATCTCCTTTTGTATTTTTGGCGCTCCCCGAAACCTTAGCACTTGAAGAAGCCCGCTGTCACAGTGGGTTTTTTCAAATACTAAGCGATCCGAAGAGCAGGATTTACGATGGTGGAGCGGCTTATAAAAAATGTGGAGAGACAGTATTAACTTGTCTCTCCACAAAAAACTTCATAAGCCTCAGAAAAGACTGAACTGCAAGAAAATTACTTGCGGATGTTCAGCTTTGCGATGATAGAACGGTAACGCTCGATGTCCTTCTTGGCAAGGTAGTCCAGAAGACGACGGCGCTTACCGACCAGCTTGTACATACCGAGACGGCTGTGCTTGTCGTTGGGATGATTCTTCAGGTGAGCAGTCAGCTCAAGAATACGCTCGGACAGGATAGCGATCTGGACCTCGGGAGAACCGGTGTCGTTGGCGCTGGTGGCGTTCTCGGCGATGACCTTGGTCTTCATTTCTTTGGTGATCATAGGATTATACCCCTTTCAATAAATTACTATACCCTGTAAGCCGGGCCGAGGGCGGAAAGGCAACCGCATCAGCGGCATGACCCCATCAGCTGAGCCTACGGGCGCACACTGGCATATGATATCATCAGAAAATGCTTATGTCAAGCAAATATTATCAGGAAAATGAACTTATTCTGTAGGTTTGTCAATGATGCGTTACAAAATTAAAGAATGAAGGAGGAGCCGGAGGCGACGAGTTCATTCTTTAATTTTGGGTCGGGAAATCAAGGTGTGCCGAATGAAGAAAGAACCTGTTTGGGTGAGCGCCAGTTCAGA
>JAZUJF010000012.1:0-22244 GCA_045642585.1 Candidatus Limivicinus sp. | reverse complement strand
ACCGTCGGCTTTATCCGGAAGCTCCCCACACATCTTATCGAGGCATTCAAGGCCACCCTTGAGGAGCTCAGATACGCCGATGTGCTCGTCCATGTGATCGACATCTCAAACCCCCAGTGGGAGGAGCAGGCCCGTATAGTTGACGAGCTTATCCGTCAGCTGGGCGCGGAGGGCACAAAGCAGCTGCGGGTTTTCAACAAGTGCGATAAATATTTCGGCATTCTGCCCCACGGCGACGACATTGTCTGTATCTGTGCCCGCACGGGTGAGGGTGCGGACGAGCTGGTCAGGAAGCTCCTTATTCTGCTTGACAGAGGCAGGCGCAAGGTGCATCTGTCCATCCCCTACTCAAAGGCAGGTCTTGCGGATGTGCTGAACCGTGAAGCGCAGGTACTGAGCATGGAATACACCGATACGGGCATTGAGTGCGACGCGGTGCTGAACAACGAGCTTTCAGGCCGTCTGAAGGGCTTTATCCCCGGCTATAAGGAAGAGAAAGAGGACTGGGAATGAGCGAATATTATGTCCCCTCCCGCCCCGGCGAGGCCGAATATACCGAGAAGCGTTCCCGGTTTCTGGGCCATGTGCGTATGGTCGCCACCGAGGAAGAAGCCAAGGCCTTCATCGCCGAAATGAAAAAGAAGTATTACGACGCCCGCCACAACTGCTGGTGCTACATCATAAAGGACGGTGCCGAGCGGTATTCCGACGACTCCGAGCCCCAGGGCACCGCCGGTATTCCCATGCTTGAGGTCTTTCGTCGGGAGGGCATATCAAACTGCGTTTGCGTTGTGACCCGGTATTTCGGCGGCGTGCTCCTCGGCGCAGGCGGGCTTCTGCGTGCCTATACAAAGAGCGCCAAAGATGCTCTGGATGCCGCCGGCGTATCTGTGGTGCGGCCATGGACCGAGTGCGGTATTCCCTGCTCCTATTCTCTGGCCGAGCGGCTCAAAAATGAGGTCGCGGCCATGGACGGCATCGTTACCGATACCGAGTACGGCGCCGCCGTCACCGTAAAGGCGCTTATCCCTCAGGAGCGGTATGAGGAGCTGGCTGAGCGCATATTCGATGTGACAAACGGCAATGTAAAGGTAATTAAGACCGGCGAGACCCACCGGGCCGTTGAAATACGCTGATATAATGGAAATCATCTACATCGACAACGATATTATCGTCTGCCGCAAGCCGTCCCGGGTGCTGTCCACCGATGAAGCGGGCGGTGTGCCGGAGCTTATAAGGGCAGAGCTTGGCGAGCCCGGGGCGGATGTGCGCACTGTCCACCGGCTTGACCGGGTGGTAGGCGGCCTCATGGTTCTGGCAAGAAACGCCCCGGCCGCGTCGGAGCTCTCCCGGCAGATAAGAGACGGCAGCTTCAGGAAGGAATACACCGCCGTTGTCCACGGTGACCCGGGAGAGGGCGGTACGCTCCGTGATCTCCTTTGGCGGGACAGGGCCAGAAAGATGACATTTGTCTCTCCGGAGCCCGGAAAGAATATTCAGGAGGCTGTGCTTGATTTCAGCCGGCTCTGGACAGGCGGCGGACTCAGCCGGGTGCATATAGTCCTGCATACAGGCCGCACTCATCAGATAAGAGTGCAGTTTGCTTCCCGCGGCTTTCCTCTCGTCGGAGAGCGGAAATACGCCCGGCTCGACGACCCCTGCGAGCTGGCTCTTTTTTCCTGCGCGTTGGGCTTTTATCATCCCTCCGACGGCCACAGGCTGCGCTTCACTCTGGAGCCGGATATGATCTGGCCGTGGAATAATGCACAAGGAATATAATAATGATCTGTGAACAGTATCGGATAGTGTTTGACTAATCTCAGGCCGGAAATTATACTGTTAATACTTCAAGTATTTTAAGTAATTTCCGGGGGCACTCAGTATGACCGCATTTTTCATCACTGTCGTTTCGGCCTATCTCATGGGCTCTGTCAGCACATCCATAATCCTCTCCCGGCTGCTGCCCGGGGGCGATGTGCGAGATCACGGCAGCGGCAACGCCGGGGCCACCAACATGGCCAGAGTTTACGGTCTCAGAGCCGGGATACTCGTTCTGTGCGGAGATATGCTCAAAACGGGTCTGTCTGTTCTCGTGGGGTGGCTTATGTGCGGAGGTATCGGCATAATTGCCGCCGGCTGCGGCTGTGTTGTCGGTCACTGTTTCCCCGTCTATTACGGTTTTCGCGGGGGCAAGGGTGTGAGCGTTGCCGGGGTATTGGGCTTCTGCGTTGACTGGCGCGTGGGGCTTGCGGTGGTGCTGTGCTTTTTCATCGCCGCCGTGCTGTCAAAAAAGGTGTCGGTGGGTTCTCTCACCGGGGCCGCGGTATTGATCGTTTCGGCGTTTATATTTGCCGTACCCGCCGGAAGTCTTGCCCTCGCTCTGACGGTGGCGCTGCTTGTCATTTTTCAGCACAGGGGCAATATTCTGAGGCTCATAAACGGCACAGAGCCCGATTTCAGGGCTAAATAAGCAGCTGCGCGCACTCTGCAATTCACAGAATCGTAACCTTTATTTCCCGTATCACTGTATAATAAAATTATCGAAACAATCATATTCTTGAGAGAGAAGGACAGAATAGCTATGAGTAAAAGAGCCCTTGTTGTAGAAGACGACAGTAACATAGCCGAGCTTCTCCGCCTTTATCTGGGCAAGGACGGCTTTGATGTTATGATCGCCCCCGACGGAGGAAAAGCCGAGAGCAGCTTTGATCTTTTCCAGCCGGATGTCGTTCTGCTGGACATCATGCTCCCCGTAAAGGACGGCTGGGAGGTCTGCCGTTCAATTCGCAAAAAGTCCTCCACTCCTATTATCATGCTCACCGCAAAGGGCGAGATAGACGACAAGATAAACGGTCTCAATATGGGTGCGGACGACTATATGACAAAGCCCTTCGATGTGAAGGAGCTTCTGGCACGAGTCCACGCCGTCATGCGCCGCACCGACGCGGATGCCCCTGTGGAGAAAAAGCTCTGCTTTGAAAAGCTGGTCATCAATCTTGAAAGCTACGAGCTGATCGTGGACGGCAGCAAGATCGACACTCCCCCAAAAGAGATGGAGCTTCTCTATCATCTGGCCGCCTCTCCCAACAGAGTATTCACCAGAAATCAGCTGTTGGATGAGGTCTGGGGCTTTGACTATTTCGGCGATTCCCGCACTGTGGATGTCCATGTGAAGCGTCTGAGGGAAAAGCTTGAGGGCGTCAGCGACAAGTGGTGTCTGAAAACTGTCTGGGGCGTGGGCTATAAGTTCGAGGTCCAGGAGTAAGTTCTCCCATGAAGAGCATTTATCAGAGGAATTTTGCCGTCACCGCCATACTGGTGATGAGCTGCTTCTTCTTCGTAATAAGCTTCTTTGTGGGGCTTGGCAGAATGAACATCATAAAGGACTCCGGCGCGAATATGATGCGCTCTGCCGAGGAGGTCAGTCACACCGCCTCTGTCATCAGCCGCAATGACGGCCTTTCGGGATGGCTCATGGGTATGACCATCAGCACTGTCTCCGGCTCCACCGGCGACCATATATTCATCACCGATCCTCAGGGCGTTGTTGTGTCCTGCTGCGACGGGATGTACGGCTGCGGTCATCTGGGCAGAGAGGTATCACCGGAGACCGTTAATTCCGCCCTTCAGGGGGGCAGCTACTTTGTCTCCGATGTTGACGGTATGTATCCCTCTCCCCGGTATGTGGTGTGCAAGGCCATCTCCTCTATGGAGGAGAGTGAGATCATCGGCTATGTCTTCGTCACCTGCGAAGTGAGCCGCATGGTGGGCGACTGGTCCGGCTTTTTTTTGATCGCCGCGATCGTCGCGGTGGTGGTTTTGTTCCTGTCCCTGTCCGTGTCCCTTTATTTCTCAAAGCGCATGGCACGGCCTCTGGACGAGATCGCCGCGGCATCCAGGAAATTTGCCCGGGGCGACTTCTCCGTGCGCGTAAAGCAGGAATATGACCAGTCCGACGAGGTGGGCGCTCTTATCGATGCCTTCAACAAGATGGCGGACTCTCTGGAGAATGCCGAGGCCCAGCTCAGCGAATTTATCGCCAACATCTCCCATGAGCTGCGCACGCCTATGACCACCATCGCCGGCTTTGCCGACGGTATTCTGGACGGGACTATCCCTCAGGAGGAGGCGCCCAAGTATCTGCGCTCCATCCGCAACGAGACCCGCAGGCTGTCCCGGCTTGTGCGCGATATGCTGGACGCATCTCAGATGAAGTCCCGGGCGGCAGATCCTTCAAGGCGCACGGTTTTTGACCTGACTGAGCTTGTCCTTCAGACTCTTCTCAGCTTTGAGAGCCGGGCTACAAAAAAGGAGCTGGATGTTGACCCCCAGCTGCCCGATACCCATATTATGGTCATTGCCGACAAGGATGCCATCACCCAGGTCATATATAATCTCCTTGACAACGCGGTGAAGTTTGCCTCCGTGGGCAGCTGCATCACCCTGCGTCTGTATAAGGACGGAGGCAAGGCCTATGTGTCCGTCAGTGATGTGGGCGAGACCATCCCTCCCGACGATCTGCCCTTCATCTTCGACAGATTTCATAAATCCGACCGCTCCCGCAGTCTGGATAAAGAGGGCGTGGGTCTGGGTCTGTATCTTGTAAAAAGTATTATCAACAGCCACGATGAGGATATAGCCGTCAAGAGCGAGAACGGCGTGACGGAGTTCGTGTTTACCCTGAAGCTTGCAGATAAATAAAACAGTGTCCGATTGGGGTTATTATCAATGAATGAGCACAATGTAGGCTGGTATGAGCCGTTGAAAAGGTCGGAACAGCCCGTGAACGGGAGTTCTGCCAAAAAGAAAAAACACAGAGCCTGGTTTATCGCCGGCGGCATTCTTCTGCTGGTGCTGCTGATAGTGGGCACATCGCTGATCTTTGCCGAAAAGAACGGCGGCCTTGATCTGCCCTTCGGCTATGACTATGACATATTTACCGGCGAGGCGGAAGAGCTGCCGGATGACTGGCAGGATTTCTTCGACGGTTACTATACGACCACCGAGGGCGAATTCAAGCCGGTCAACATCCCCAAGGAGACCGTCCCCGTCAACTTCACTGTCAAGACCGATACCGAGTCCGGCGAGGAGCTCACTCTGCAGGAGCTTTATAAGAGCTGCAGCCGATCCATCGTCGCCATCTCCGGATATGCAGACGATGTTGAGGGCTATGCCTGGGGTACGGGGGTTATACTGTCCGAGGACGGCATTATCCTCACAAATACCCATGTTATCGAGAGCTGTGACAGTGCCATCGTTACCCTCTACGACGATACCACCTATGAGGCAAAGCTGGTAGGCGCAGACTCCATAAGCGACATCGCCGTTCTCAAGGTGGATGCCCACGGTCTTATCCCCGCCCGCTTCGGCGACAGCTCCGGCCTTACGGTGGGCGACAGGGTGGCCGCCATCGGCAATCCGCTGGGGGAGGAATTCCGCCTCACCATGACAGACGGCATCGTCTCCGCCATTGAGCGCGGGATCAGCTATAACGGCCATACGATGACCCTGCTTCAGACCAACACTGCCCTGAACGGCGGCAACTCCGGCGGCGCACTGTTCAATATGTTCGGTCAGGTAGTGGGCATCACAAATATGAAGATGGCCTCCACCTATTCCAACAGCATCGAGGGTATAGGCTTTGCCATTCCCTCCAACTACGCCGCGGACTATGTTAATTCCCTCATCAAAAACGGCGTTGTCGCCGGAAGAACTTCTATCGGTATTACGGTAGGCGCTATTCCCCGCAACGCGGCAGAGCACTACCAGCTGCCCGAGGGACTGTATATCTCCTCCGTATCTCCCGGCTCGGACGCTGAGGCCAAGGGTGTCAGACCCGGCGATATCCTGACCGCCGTCAACACCATCCCCGTCACCGAAACCCAGCAGGTGCTGGACATCAAAAACACTCTGTCGGTGGGTGATATAATCGTTCTCACCGTCTGGCGTGACGGAGTGACGAAGGATTACGAGGTAGTCCTTGCGGATACGAATGACATTTATAAATAACCGGAAAGCTGAGAGCCGCGCGGCAATTTAACCGCGCGGCTCGTTATATTAATACCGGTTATTTTATTTCTTGTGGTAAAGCTTCTTCGCCTGACTTTTCGCCTCATAGGACAGGTTCACGCCGAGCTTCTTCAGCAGATCCTCGTCCACATGGGAGAGGATAACGGATGAATGGGCCTCACAGCCCCGGAGCTTGTCAAGCTGGTCGATAGCCACGGTAGCCATGGGGTTTGTGACAGAGCAGATAGTGAGAGCGATGAGCAGCTCGTCGGTGTGGAGTCTGGGGTTATGGTTTCCCATATGCTCCACCTTCAGGTGCTGGATAGGCTCGATAACGCCCGGAGCAATGAGGGGCAGCTTCTTGTCGATGCCGGCCAGATGCTTCATGGCGTTGAGAAGGCAGGCGGAGGACGCGCCCAGAAGCGAGGAGGTCTTGCCGGTGACGATATGACCGTCAGGCAGCTCCATCGCCATTGCCGGGCCGTCGGTAGCCTCTGCCTTTTCAAGGGCGGCGGCCACCACAGGTCTGTCCTTGGCGCTGATATCCATAGAGCTCATGATAAGCTCGATCTTGCTTAGCTCCTGCTGGGACGCCAGACCCTGCTTCACGCCGCAGGCCGTGGAATACCAGCGGCGCAGGATCTCCTGCTTGCAGGCCTCAGCGCAGGCATCGTCATCAATGATGCAGTATCCCGCCATGTTGACGCCCATATCCGTGGGGCTCTTGTACGGGCTCTCGCCGTAGATACGCTTGAACATAGCCTCAAGCACGGGGAATATCTCCACATCTCGGTTGTAGTTTACGGTGGTGGTACCGTAGGCCTCCAGATGGAAGGGGTCGATCATATTGACATCGTCAAGGTCGGCGGTAGCGGCCTCGTAGGCCAGATTTACAGGATGCTTGAGGGGCAGATTCCATATCGGGAAGGTCTCAAACTTTGCATAGCCTGCCCGGATGCCCCGCTTGTGCTCCTGATACAGCTGGCTCAGACAGGTGGCCATCTTTCCGCTGCCGGGTCCGGGAGCGGTCACCACCACAAGAGACCGGCTGGTTTCGATATAATCGTTCTTTCCGAAGCCCTCGTCGGAGACGATGAGCTGAATGTCGGAGGGATAATCCGGGATTATATAGTGCTTATAGGTGGAGATGCCCAGAGCGTTGAGCCGCTTCATGAACTGGTCAGCCAGAGCCTGTCCCCGGTAATGGGTGATGACCACACTGCCCACATACAGGCCGATGCCGCGGAAGGCGTCGATAAGTCTCAGGGTATCCTCATCATAGGTGATGCCCAGATCACCGCGGCGCTTGGAGCGCTCAATATCGTCGGCGGAGATGACGATCACGATCTCGGCCTCGTCCTTCATCTCCAGAAGCATCTTCACCTTGCTGTCCGGCTCAAAGCCCGGAAGAACGCGGGACGCGTGGTTGTCGTCAAAAAGCTTGCCGCCGAACTCCAGATACAGCTTGCCGCCGAACTGGGATATTCTGTCCCGGATATTCTGGGACTGAAGCTTCACATATTTCTCGTTGTCAAAGCCCTGCCTTTTCATCTCTCCGACCTCCCCTGATCCGCAAATCAAAAAACTTTTTACATTTTACCACAGAGATCATCAATCTACAAGTTAAATCGTGCCGAAATCCCGCCCTGCGGCAAAAACTGAAATTGTAAAATTCATGGATTTTCTGCTTTTTTTATTCACATTTGTGTGATAATATATATGTTGAATAAATAGCCCCCGGGCAATAGTGAAAGGTAATAAAATGGGACTTTTTGACAAGATTTTTGGCAGCTACTCCGACAGAGAGCTGAAGAGGATATACCCCATCGCAGACAAGGTGGAGAAGCTTGAACCGGTCTTCGCGGCCATGAGCGACGAGGAGCTGAAGGCCAAGACTCCGGAATTCAAAGAGAGACTGTCAAACGGTGAGACCACTGACGACATTCTCCCCGAGGCCTTTGCCGCCGTGCGTGAGGCCGCATGGCGTGTTCTGGGCATGAAGCCCTTCAGAGTGCAGATCATAGGCGGTATCGTTCTCCATCAGGGCCGTATCGCCGAGATGAAGACCGGTGAAGGCAAGACTCTGGTGGCC
Source organism: Candidatus Limivicinus sp. (assembly GCA_045642585.1). Lineage (GTDB taxonomy): Bacteria > Bacillota > Clostridia > Oscillospirales > Oscillospiraceae > Limivicinus. The sequence goes on along the minus strand of JAZUJF010000012.1, from coordinate 14,143 downwards.
GTTCTGCCCGCATACCTCAACGCTCTCACCGGGCAGGGCGTGCATATCGTCACCGTTAACGACTATCTGGCCCGCCGTGACAGCGAGTGGATGGGCAAGGTGCACCGCTTCATGGGTCTGAGCGTAGGCCTTATTGTCCACGGTCTTGACAACAGGGAGCGGCAGGAAGCGTATAACTGCGACATCACCTACGGCACAAATAACGAGATGGGCTTCGACTATCTGCGCGACAACATGGCGCTCTACAAAGAAGACATGGTGCAGCGCGGTCATATCTTCGCCATCGTGGACGAGGTTGACTCGATCCTCATTGATGAAGCCCGTACCCCCCTTATTATCTCCGGTCAGGGCGACGAGAGCACTGACCTCTACCGTCAGGCCGACGATTTTGTATCCCGGCTCAAGGTGCAGGTTTTCGCCTCCATAGACGAGAAGGAGGAGATCGGCGACGATATTGACGCCGACTATGTGGTGGACGAAAAAGCCCGTACCGCCACCCTTACCTCCCGCGGCATTGCCAAGGCTGAACGCGCATTCGGTCTGGAAAATATTGCCGACATTGAAAACGCCACCCTGTCCCATCATATCAATCAGGCTCTGAAGGCCCACGGCATTATGAAGCGGGACATTGACTACATAGTGAAGGACGGCGAGATCATCATCGTCGATGAATTCACCGGCCGTCTTATGCTGGGTCGCCGTTACAGTGAGGGTCTCCATCAGGCCATCGAGGCCAAGGAGCATGTGGATGTGCAGAAGGAGAACAGGACCCTCGCCACCATCACCTTCCAGAACTATTTCCGTCTTTACAGCAAGCTCTCCGGCATGACCGGTACCGCCGTCACCGAGAGCGAGGAGTTCAGCGCTATCTACAAGCTGGACATTATCGAGATCCCCACAAACAAGCCCGTTATCCGTATAGATAATCCGGATGTGATATTCAAGACCGAGAACGCGAAAAACAAGTACATCATAGATCAGATCATAGCCTGCCATGAAAAGGGTCAGCCTGTGCTGGTGGGCACCGTGTCTATTGAAAAGAGCGAATATCTGGCCAATCTTCTCTCAAAAAAGGGTGTTCCCCACACCGTCCTGAACGCGAAGTATCACGAGAAAGAGGCCGAGATAGTTGCTCAGGCCGGTAAGCTGGGTGCCGTCACCATCGCGACCAACATGGCCGGTCGAGGCACCGACATCATGCTGGGCGGCAACGCGGAATACCTTGCCAAGACCGACCTGCGCAAGGCGGGCTTTGAGGACGCTGTCATTGCCGAGGCCACCGGCTTTGCGGATACGGACAACGAGGAGATCCTTGCCGCCCGCGCAATGTTCAAGGAGAAAATGGCCGAGCATAAGGCCGTGACCGACGCGGAGGCCGAAAAGGTGAGAGCTGCCGGCGGTCTCTTCATTCTGGGCACCGAGCGCCATGAATCCCGCCGTATCGACAACCAGCTTCGCGGCCGTGCCGGCCGACAGGGAGACCCGGGCGAGAGCCGCTTCTTCCTTGCGATGACCGACGATGTCATGCGTCTCTTCGGCGGCGAGCGTGTGAGCAGTCTCATGGACACTCTTAAGGTTGACGAGGACACTCCGCTGGATGCCAGAATGCTCTCCGGCGCAGTGGAACAGGCCCAGAAGACCGTTGAAAGCCGCAATTTCCAGACCAGAAAAAGTGTGCTGGAATTCGACGATGTTATGAATAAGCAGCGTGAGATAATCTACGGCGAGCGCCGCAAGGTGCTCGACGGCGAGGATCTCAAGCCTCAGATTATGAAGATGGTGCACGACTTTGTCTCGTCCACCGTGTCCGACGGGCTGGCCGGTGCCGCCGCGGAGAGCCAGCAGCAGCTTGACGGGGCGCTTCAGCCCTTTGAGAAGCTGTTTATGCGCCCCGGCACATTCAGCATCGACGCCTTCGGCGGCTTTGTCAGGTGCGACAAGCTCACCGAAACCGTGTACGCTCTTGCCGAGAAATGCTATGATGCCCGTGAGGAGGCCTTCGGCCTTGCCCCCACGGGGCTGCCCATGATGCGTGAGCTGGAGCGGGTCATCATGCTGCGCGTGGTGGACGAGTACTGGATGGATCATATAGACGCCATGGCAGAGCTGAAGCGCGGCATCGGCCTGCGTGCCTACGGCTCCGAGAAGCCCATTGATGCCTACAAGAAAGAGGGCTTCGAGATGTTCGAGGGCATGGTGCGCGGCATCCGCGAGGAGACTGTGCGCCGTATGTTCACCGTGCAGATCCGCCGTGAGCAGCAGGTGGAGCGCAAGGCCGTGGCAAAGAACGCCACCGCCAATGTGGGCGGAGAGCCGGTCAAAAAAACACCGGTCAAAAAGGCCCCCAAGCCCGGGCGCAACGATCCCTGCCCCTGCGGTAAGATGAAGGCCGATGGCAGCCGCAGACTGAAGTATAAAGAGTGCTGCGGAAGAAACGAGTAATTACTATGAAAGCTGCGCTTCCATAGTAATATAATAATTTGAGGTATTCATGTCTTTTACAGAAAAAAACAACAATGGCCTGATATATATGTGCTCCGATAAGCTCGGCGCTCATCATGCCTTTACCACCCGCTTCGGCGGCGTGAGCAGGGGCTGCCTGGGCTCCCTTAATCTGGGCAGCAACCGTGGCGATGACCCGGAAAATGTCCGGGAGAATTACCGCCGCGTCTGCGCCCTGATGGGTGCCGGCATCGACGACTGCGCCGTGACACGCCAGGTGCACAAAAACGGCGTGCGCATCGTCACCGCCGCAGATAAGCATAAATGCGTTGACCCTGTGCCGTATGAAGCCGACGGCATAGTGACCGCCGAGAAAAACATGCCCATATTCTGCTTTACCGCCGACTGTGTGCCGGTGCTACTGTGGGATAAGCATGACCGGGCCGTCGGCGCCATCCACTGCGGCTGGCGCAGCTCTGTGACCGACATACTGAAAAACGCGATTTTGCAGATGGAATCTCTCGGCGCCCAAAGGCATGATATCTGTGCGGCCATCGGCCCCGCTATCGACTTCTGCTGCTTTGAGACAAGAGAGGATGTGGTGCTGGCTGTGTGGAAATATCTGTCCGGTGACACAGACGGGCTTATCAGGGAAAAAGAGAACGGCAGATTCCTTGTTGACCTGAAAAACGCCAACCGGCGCAGACTCATCCAGCTGGGGGTGCCGGAGGGGAATATCGATGTCTCCCATGAATGTACCTTCTGCTGTCATGACAAATACTGGTCTCACCGCTACACAAAGGGTCAGCGGGGCAGTCAGGCATCCTGTATAGTGCTTAGATAATCTTACAGAGGCTATTATGACGATCTTAAAGAAACTTATTCCCATAGTGCTTGTGCTTTCCATGCTGCTGTCCCTGGCAGCCTGCGGCAGCTCCGATACTGACGCCGGCGGAGTTCCCGAGTCCACCGAGGGCAAGGATGTGACCAAGGCAGGTCAGAAGGACAATGTTTTCTCCCTCAACTGCAACATGGAGTACAGCTTTAATCCCCTCATAGCCACAAACCACTCCAATCAGCTGGTGTGTTCTCTGGTCTATGAAAACATGGTGGAGGTGGATGACGGCTTCAATGTTGTCCCCAATGTCATTCAGAGCTGGACGGCCAATGATGAGGCCACCTACTGGGTCTTCACCTTCGACCAGACGCACACCTTCCATGACGGCACCCCCGTCACCGGAAAGGACCTGCGCTACTCTCTCGAGCGCGCCATCAACTGCGACAGGTACATGGGCCGGTTCTCCAGCTTTCAGGGCTGCAGCTACGACGGGGACAAGTTCTATGTGTCGCTGGGCATCGGAGATACTCAGTTCGTAAAGCTTCTGAACATCCCCATCATCCCCTTCGGCAGTATGGATGATAAGAAGCCTCTGGGCAGCGGGCCATATATGTATAATGAGGACGAGACCAAGCTCATCGCCTATGACGGTCACAGGGACTATCCCAAGCTCTCTCTGAAGACCATCGATCTGGTACAGTATTCCGATGCCGAGAGCATCATTTCCGCCTTTGAGGACGGGACTGTCGACGCCGTCACCAATGATCCCTCCAGCTATACCAACCTGGGCTATTCCTCCTCAAACGAGATACATACCTTTCCTACCACCAATTACCATTATGTATGCTTCAATCAGGAGAGTGTTCTGGGCAGATATAACGGCTTCCGTCAGGCAATGACCTACGCCTTCGACAGGGATTATTTTGCCGACGAAATGATGCACGGCTATGCTGTGCCTGCCTCTCTGCCCATGTACCCCACCTGCGCGGATTATCCCTCCGCCTTTGCCGACTCCTTTGATTTCGATCTTGCCACCTGTATGGTGGTACTTGAAAATGCCGGCATCAGGGATTATGATGATGACGGGATGCTGGAATATATGTCCGGCGCGCCTCAGGAGATCGATCTGAGCTTTATAGTCTGCTCAGACTCCAGCGCCAAGGCCGGGACGGTGAGAAAGTTCCAGGAGGACATGGCCTCCATCGGCCTCAAGGTCACAGTCAGAGAGCTGTCATGGAAGGACTATATGACCGCTCTGGAAGAGGGCGACTTTGATATGTACTACGGCGAGGTAAAGCTCCGCAACAATTTTGACATCACAGAGCTTGTGGATGTGGACAGCCCCCTCAACTATTCCCGCAGTACCGACAATGCCATTGTTGACAAGATCAATGCCTACCTCGCCTCCCCGGACGCCCTGCGCAGATCCAGCTTCCAATCCCTGTGTGAGTATGTCATCGGAAACGGCGCGCTCATTTCACTGGGCTTTGAGAAGCACCAGCTGATCGTACACCGCTCCACTATCACAAATCTTGAGACAAATGAGGGCAATCCCCTGTATCACTTCGCCGACTGGGAGATCGACCTGAGCTGAGCCTGCCGTATTACTGTTATTATGAAAGAGAATTAATAATCATCTTATCATTCCTTTGCTTCGCGTGATAAGATGCGGCGCTTTAATTATTATATATGCCGACGCGAAGCGGCGGAATGGATGATTATTATGACTGACAGAGAACTTATGTCCATGGCCAAAAAAGCCTCCCTCAATGCCTATGTGCCCTATTCCCGTTTCCCCGTGGGAGCGGCGCTGGAGTGTACCGATGGCACGGTCTACACCGGCTGCAATGTGGAAAACAGTGCTTTGGGCAGCACGATCTGCGCCGAGCGCACCGCCTGCTGCAAGGCCGTCAGCGAAGGTCACAGGGAGTTCAGGCGCATCGCCATCTATGCCGACAGCGAGAACTGGTGCACCCCCTGCGGTGCCTGCAGGCAGTTCCTCAGTGAGTTTTCCCCGAATATGGAGGTTCTGTGTGCAAAGGCCGGCGACAGATATGTGAGCTACAATCTGTCCGCCCTGCTGCCCTATACCTTTAACTATTGACCGTCACCCGAAAGGACACCCCATGGAAAAAGAAAAAATCGCCCGTATTAACGAGCTGGCTCATATTGCAAAGGAGCGCGAGCTGACACCTGAGGAGCTGCAGGAGCGTGATGTGCTTCGCAGTGAGTACATTGAGGATTTCCGCAAGGCCACCATGCAGGTGCTTGACAACACCTATATACAGACTCCCGACGGGAAAAAGCATCCCCTGCCGAGAAAGGGCAATTGAACGGCAAAAATCGCACCGGTAAAGGTGCGATTTTTGTTATTTCAGCTCGATATAGTCTCTCCATCCGGAGGACGGGATGAAGCCCGGAAGATACAGCGCCTTTTCCACAGACGCGAAGACGGCAGGGCTGCCGTTGTAATCGGTACATTCGGTTTATTACAATGCTGACAGGTTTTTCTTTCATGTTCCTCGATCCAGTTTCAGCAAGTCGCCCAGCTGCCTGTCCCATTTGGGGTCTTTGAATTTCATAAAGCCTCCCCAAGGGAAAAATGTCATTTCCCCAACATACGGTATGCCATTTATACAATAGCAATCAACCCGTACAAACGGTATGCCTTCAGACATTTTTTCTGCAAGAGAAACCATTTCTTCATAGCACTCAGGCTTTGGATACGAGATGTTCTTTGTTGGATAATCAATGCTTAGTTCGGTTCGGTTCCATTGCCTGTCATATGCACCGCAAAAGAAAGCTTCCGGTTTTCTGCCATCCGCCCGTGACTCGTTCGACCAAACAAAAGTATATTGCAGTTTTCCATTAAAGCAATAGTTTTTATAATCCGTTAAATTTTCGCCCATATAAGCTTCGGCAATAATCTTTCTCTCCACATTTTTATACGGCCACTCTCTGTTGGACCAGTAGTAATTCGCTGCCTGTTGGCGTCTTAACTCTTTGACCGCCTTTTCTTTATCAAAAGAGCTTTTATCCCTACAGACTATTACACCTCCGGCATGATTTGCTTTCAGTACAAACTTCTCAGGCAGAGAGGCGAAGTCAATCTGTCTTGCATCGTCCCATACTCCAAGCAAAGGGAAAGAGTGCCCTTCGCCACATTTGTCCTTGATGACCTGTTTTATCATATATTTGTCTACCATGGATGTATAGATGGGGTTCCTATCGTACAGCTTTCGCCAATTGTTTTTTTCGTTAAAGCTTTTGGGATTATCAAGGTCGGGTTTTTTGCCTAACCGATCTGAGTATTCTTTCTCTATATATCGCCTATCGTCAATATAAGGTTTATATAAAAGAATTACTCTTATTTTTCCATGCACAACATTCGTAAATATTATGTATAGTCTATTTCCTATTGATTTAACATACTGATTGTCTGAATTCAGTATTTTCACTTTGATTTCATGTAAATTCATAGTTTTTCCTTCCACTCGTCATATATTCACGAATCGTTGATAAACTCATAATTACCCGCATTTTTTAAGGTGCTTATCAGGCCCCTCCTGTCACTGCCGCAATTACCTTTTCCCATTGCCGCGTTATCTTCTCAGGCGACAGTGCACCGTTGAGCCCGGCGGCTCTTTCCGCGATGCTCTCCCTGAGCTCGGAATTCTCTATTAGCTCATTCAGGGCTGATTCCATCTGCTCCCCGCTGCCCACATCGATGAGGACACCGTTTACATGATCCTCTATGAGATCCACCGCCCCGGACACTCTCGTGGACACGCAGGGCAGACCGACGCACATGGCCTCAATGAGAGAATTGGACATACCCTCGAAATTGGAGGGAGAAGCAAATATCTCACAGCCCCGTATCTTCTCCGGCACATTCTGTATCTTGCCTGCCATAACCACGGCATCACCGAGACCCATGTCGGAAATGAGCTTTTTCAGTTCATTCTCCACCGGGCCGTCGCCGCAGATCACAAGGGAGTAATCCGGGTGCTTTGTATGTACCCTGCCGAATGCTCTTATAAGCATCTGCAGATTCTTATGGGGGATAAGCCGGCACACCGACACGATCTCCCTGCGCTTCTCGCTTTTCAGAGCACATCCCCTGTATTCGCCCAGATCCACCGGATTATAAATAACCGAGCATTTTTCACGGATCCTACGGGAGAAGTATTTTTTATTGTTCTCCGTCTGTACGACCACCGCGTCCGCCAGATTGTAAAGGAGGTTGCGCAATCCCCGCATGATCTTCTTCTTGGGGATAAATCTGGGGTCATTTCTGTCGGCAGCGATCACCTTGTTTCCCAGCCCGATATTGGCGGCCAGCAAAAGCATATTGTAGGGCGCAAGGAAGCTGAGTATCGTCCTTCCGGATTTTTTCAGATACCGGCGCAGCCAGATAATATTCCTGAAAATATTCCTTGACCCCGTCTCTCTCTCCAGAAATGTGAGCTTTACTCCGGGGTCTACCGCGTAAAAAACGGTATCGTCCCGATACATGAGGATCTCCACATCGTACCCGTCGTCAACAAGCTGTCGGGATACGATGGAGATAACTCTCTCCGCTCCCCCTTCCTTGAGGAAGCCGGTGAAAAACATTATTTTTTTATTGTCACGATTCATAAAACCATCTCCGATACCGAGAAAGTATCACGCAAAACGGCACAGGGTCATGAGGTGCATCCCCATGCTCCCGATCCGGGTGCCGGTTATGCCTCCCGAGGCTTTTTCTGTCCATATTATAGCAGATGATCGCGGCGGGCACAATAGCCACCAGCACTATTGCAGGAAGCAGGGAAGGTGCGGCCCGTCAGTTGCGCTGCACCTTTTTTATTGCCCTGACAGCGGTTGTGTGTTATAATACAATAAATTTTCTGCACAAAAGGAGCACATTTTTTTGGAAACTATAAGCGAGATACTCTCCCGTGAGCTGGGGCAGCCCATACAGCATATTGACAATGTTATTCAGCTTCTGGACGAGGGCAATACCATCCCCTTTATCGCCCGTTACCGCAAGGAGCTTCACGGCGCGATGGACGACACCGCCCTGCGTACTCTCTATGACAGGCTGGAGTACCTGCGCTCACTTCAGGAGCGCCGGGATACGGTCAAAAAGACTATCGAGGAGCATGGCAAAATGACCTCTGAACTCAGTGAGGCCATCGACAGTGCCGCGACCCTCGCCGCCCTTGAGGATCTCTATCGTCCCTATAAGCCCAAGCGCCGCACCAGAGCCACTGTCGCGAAGGAAAAGGGTCTGGAGCCGCTGGCTATGAGTATTTTCTCTCAGGATCCCTCTCTGTCCGCCCCTGAGGAGCTGGCGGCAGACTATGTGGATCCCGAAAAGGGCGTGGAGACTGTTGAGGACGCTCTGGCCGGTGCCTCCGACATCATCGCCGAGATGATCTCCGACTCTGCGGACATAAGAAATGTGCTGCGGGAATATATATCCCGCAATGCCGTTATCCGCTCCGAGGCCGCCAAAGACGGAGACAGCGTTTACAGACTGTACTATAACTTCAGTCAGAATATAACCCGCGTCCAGGGGCATCAGATCCTGGCCATGAACAGAGGCGAGAAGGAGGAATGGCTGAAGGTCTGGCTGGAGCTTGACCGTGAAGCCGCTCTCCAGAGACTGCGGAGGAGCGTTGTGAAGCCCGGCAGCAGGGCTATGGCCTTTGTGCGTGCCGCCGCCGATGATTCCTATGACCGCCTTATCTGGCCCTCCATGGAGCGCGAAACAAGAAACGCTCTCACGGACGACGCCTGCGAGGGTGCGATAAAAATGTTCGGCCTGAATCTGAAACCCCTCCTTATGCAGCCGCCCGTCAAGGGTAAGGTCACCATGGGTCTTGTCCCGGGCTATGCCCACGGCTGCAAGGTGGCGGTAGTTGACGGCACCGGCAAGGTGCTGGACACAGCCGTTGTGTACCCCACCTTCTCCGCCGGCAAAAAAGCCGAGGCTATCCGTATTCTCTCCGGCCTTATCAAAAAGCACGGCGTATCCCATATCGCGATCGGCAACGGCACCGCCTCCCGGGAGACGGAGCAGATGACAGTTGAGATGCTCCGTGAGCTCAGGGGCGGTCAGGCCTATGCCATGGTCAACGAGGCCGGCGCCTCCGTGTACTCCGCCTCAAAGCTGGCCGCGGAGGAATTCCCGGAATATGATGTAAATCTGCGCTCCGCCGTGTCCATCGCGAGAAGACTGCAGGATCCTCTGGCGGAGCTTGTGAAGATCGACCCCATGGCCATCGGCGTGGGACAGTATCAGCACGATATGCCCCAGCAGAGGCTTGAGGAGACGCTGACCGGTGTTGTTGAGGACTGCGTCAACTCCGTGGGCGTTGATATTAACACCGCTTCCCCATCTCTTTTGCAGAGAGTATCGGGTCTGACAAAAACCACCGCAAAAAATATAGTATTATACCGCGAGGAGAACGGAATATTCACAAGCCGCAAGGCGATCAACAAGGTGCCCAAGCTGGGTCCCAAGGCATTTCAGCAGTGTGCGGGCTTCCTCCGTGTCCCCGAGAGTGAACAGGTATTGGACAACACCGGTGTCCACCCAGAGAGCTATGAGGCCGCGGAAAAGCTTCTCGCTCTGTGCAATTATTCTCTTGCCGATGTGAAGAAGGGCGAGATCCGTGAGCTGCCCGACCGGCTGAAGTCTTACGGCGTCAAAAAGGCCGCGGAGGAGTGCGGTGTGGGTGAGCCCACACTTCAGGATATCGTCACCGAGCTTCTGAAGCCCGGCCGCGACCCCCGCGATGAACTGCCTCCCGTTTTGCTGAGGCAGGATGTGCTGGACATCAAGGATCTCAGGAGCGGCATGGAGCTGACAGGTACTGTCAGGAATGTTATCGATTTCGGCGTGTTCGTGGATATCGGTGTTCATCAGGACGGCCTTGTCCACATCTCCCAGATATGTGACCGCTTTATCCGCCATCCCAGTGAGGTGGTCAAGGTGGGTGACATCGTCAAGGTAGTGGTTCTGGATGTGGATGAGAGCAAGCACCGCATCTCCCTTTCCATGAGACAGGCAAAGCAGTGATCCGATTGTTGATCTGTTTAATCGTGAAACAGTATCAGTCATCTGTTGTTCAAAGGAGCGCACTATGAAAAAGGCCGACAGAACGATACGCAGCAGGTTTGTGCACATGGTCGAGGCTCTGCTGCTCAATTCGGCGTTTCTCATCATCACGATGCTGCTTATCGCCCCGGGCTTTGAGTCCAACGACGACAGGGCTATCTCGGCCTTTATTGATGGGCAGATGGCGGCAAAATGCACCTATATCCCCTATATAAACTATCTTCTGGCTCTGCTACTGAGAAGCATATATGTATCTCTGGGCGACGGCGCCGCATGGTACACCCTCTTCCAGCTTGGGCTTCTGCTGCTGGGCTTTACCGCCATAAGCTACTGTCTGTTCCGCCGGCTGAACGGTACTATGGGCACTCTTGTCAGTCTGTGCATACTGCTGTTTGTGGGTGTGGATGCCTATACGGTCATCAGCTACACCAAGACCGCCGCCGTGTGTACTGTGGGCGGCATGATGCTGCTGTTCAACGCTTCTGACCGTGAGCGCGGCTTAAAATGGGTCATTGCCTTTGTTATCGGCGCCGCGCTGTGCCTTATGGGCTTCATGCTGCGGTATATGGAGTTCTTGCCCTGCATGGGTATCATGGCCGCTCTGGGGCTGTACGCGCTGCCTGAAATATTCTCCGGTGATAAGTCGCTCGGCCGTAAATTCCTGGCATTGGGCCGCTATATCCTGCCCTTCGCGATCATGCTGGGGCTTTGCGCCGGGGCATTTGTCATCGACAGAAAAGCGTGGCAGGAGGAGCCTTACAGTACATATTATGAGCTTGATCAGGCCCGTATCGCCCTGACAGACTACGGTATTCCCCCATACAACGCCATGAAGGACACCTATGATTCTCTGGGTCTCAGTGAAAACGCCATGGAGCTTTTCTGCGGCGGCAATTTCTTTGACGGCGTGAACTTTTCAAAGGACAATATTCTTGCCATAACCGATGCCCGTGACAGCATTTTTTCTCACCCCGGCATCGGGGAATGTCTCGGTATATTCCTGGACAACTGTCTCATGGGCTTTTTCGCGCATCTGCCTGTATTTGCCGTGCTGGCAGCAGGGATACTGTGGCTTGCCGGCGGAGATCACCGATTCCGCGGCTGGCTGAGTGTCGCGGCGGCACTGGGTATTTTCTGCGCCATGTATCTCTACCTCATCTGGCGGGGCAGATACCTGATCGACAGGGTGGACATGGGTCTTATGCTGGCGGTGAGCGGTGTTCTGGCCTGGACTTTGAAGCGTGAGCGGCTGGCAAAGGAGAAGATGATCTGCTCCGTAGTTCTGGCCCTGTGCGTGGCAGTCTTTGCATGGACATACCGGTCATCCCTTCGCTGGAGCGAGGGCGGCGCTGAGGATACCCAAAGCTCCCGGCAGGCTATCGAAGCTCTTACGGCAGATGAGGATCATCTGTATCTGGCAAAGCTTGACACCGTCAGCGAGGTGGCCTATTCCCCGCTGGAGCCCTATCCTCTGGGATATCTGGACCGGGTCGTGCTTCTGGGCGGGTGGTACTACGGCCACCCGGCCATCATGGATATATTGGCAAAAAACGATATTACTGTTCCCTTCCGGGACATCGTGAATAATGACAATGTATATATCATTGAGGATGATGTTGACTCTACCGTAAGCTATATCCGGGAGTATTACGATAAAAACGCGAGAGCGGAGAAGGTCGGGCCCATAAGCCGTAAAACAGGGCTTGAGATCTACCGCATTGTGAGCTGACAGGGGGGGATGCTGCCGTGACTGTCAAAGAAAAATGGTATAAAGGCAACGCCCTGCGGATCCTGGCGGCGTTTATTCTCAACGCCCTCTTTCTCGTCTTCATGCTCAAATGCTTCTATCCGGTATTTGAGACCAACGACGACACTCTTATGAGCAAATTTGCCGACGGACAGCTGGCGGAAAAGACGGCCTTTATCCCCTTTATAAATATCTGTCTGGGCTTCATAATAAAAACGGCCTATACCCTGCTGGGGGACGGCTTCAACTGGTACACCTTCTTTGAGTATCTTATGCTGTATCTGGGCTTTTCGGCCGTGACCTGGGTGCTTCTGCGAAGGTTCCGCCTTTTCCCCGCTCTTGTGATGACCGCGATCATGCTCTGCTCCTTCGGGGCTGACGCCTATCTCAGTATGAATTTCTCGAAGCCTGCCGGAGTGGGCACAGTCGGCGGCCTTACGCTTATGCTCTATGCCATGCACAATGAGGAAGAGCGTATTATGAAGCTTCCGCTGGTTTTGGGCACCGCCATGACCGTGATTGCATACGCATGGCGCTATGAGTCCTTCTTCGGCTGCGCTTTCATTATGGCGGGGCTGGGGCTTGTGACGATAATAGACATCTGCCGCAGGAGCGCTCATCTGGGATTGAAGGTCTCGATCACAAGGGTTTTCAGGTATGCCGCTCCGTTCCTGCTGGTGATGCTTCTGATCATTGCCCTCTACGGCATTAACACCCGGGCATGGAACTGCGACGAGTATGCGGATTACACCGCATTTGACCTTGCCAGATGTGAGCTCATAGACTTCGATGTTCCCTCCTACGAGGCTATGAAGTCGGCCTATGACCGTGTAGGCTGGGACGAGACAGCTATTAAGGTGTTCAAAAACTGGAACTTCTATGATACACAGGTCTATACCACGGAGTCCTTCAAGGCTCTCACCGATGCCCGGGACAGCCAGTATGTCCGCAAGAGCATCGGCGAGTGTGTCGGCATATTTATCGACAAGTGCATAAAAGGCTTTACCGGGGATCGCCCCTTCACCGGCTTTGTACTTATGCTGGCGCTGTTTCTCGCCTGCGGGAAAAGGGAGGCCAAGGACTGGGTCGGATTTTTCTGGATGCTGGGCAGCTTCTTTGCCCTGTATATGATATTTATCTATAATGAGCGTTACCTTGCCAACAGGATAGACATAGGTCTGTTCATGGCTCTGGCTGTGGGTCTTGCCTTCCTTATTGACGAAGAAAAGCTCAATGGCGAAAATCTGCTGTGTCTTGCCCTTGCCGCTCTGGCCGTATTCATCGGCTACCGCTCCTGCCGCAATGTCTGTATATATGACAGCCACAACACCATCGACTATAAGCTCTCTGAGCGTCAGGCCATGGAGAAGATAGGCTCCGACAGGGATCACCTTTATTTCTACACATACCTGTCTATCGACGATCTGCTTTATACCCCCACGGAGACCGTTCCCAATGGCAGCGGGGAAAATCTCGTCTTCTTAGGCAACTGGAACTGCCGTCATCCCCAGATCAAGCGTGTTCTGGACAGCTGGGGAATAGACAATCCCTATGCGGATATGATAGACAATGACAGCGTGTACCTCATTGACCGGGATATTGACCTGACCATGAAGTTCATCCACACCTACCGGGATAAGGATGCCAGAGCGGAGCTTGTGGAGCCTCTGAGCACCCAGACCGGGCTGAAGATATACAGAATACTGGGGTGATCGGCATGAAGCGTCTTCATTGGATAGACACGGTAAAGCTCTTTGCCATAATGGTCATAATGGCCGTACACTTTCTGGATATGCTCTGGCCGGAGGGTCTGGAGGCGTATGCGGGCACGGTATTTGTGAGATTTTTCAGCGGCAAGTGCATGGTGGCCCTGCTGACGGTCATTCTGGGTTCCCATACTAAGCCTCCTGCGCTCAACCGTCTTCCCGATGCTTGAGCCTGCCGCGGCGAGGGTCCTGTGCCTCGCTTTGTATATGCCTCTTGTATTTCTGGCTTCCGGTATTCTCGG
>JAZUJF010000011.1:0-7039 GCA_045642585.1 Candidatus Limivicinus sp. | reverse complement strand
TGTTGTCGCTGCTATCGACGGTGACTCTCTGGGCACTGTCCTTGCACAGGCAAAGGAGAAGAAGGTCCCCGTTATCGCATATGACCGTCTGATCATGAACTCCGACGCAGTTTCCTACTACGCAACCTTCGATAACTGGCTCGTCGGCACCAAGCAGGGCGAGTTCATCGAGAAGGCACTTGATCTGCCCAATGCAGGCAGCAAGACCTTCAACATTGAGTACATCACCGGCGACCCCGGCGACAACAACATCAACTTCTTCTTTGACGGCGCTATGAGCGTTCTGCAGCCCTATGTGGATGCCGGCACTCTGGTATGCCCCTCCGGTCAGGAAGCCACTCAGAAGTCCGACGGCTCCTACGACAAGGCTGTTGTTGCTACCGCAAACTGGGCAACCGACGCTGCTCAGGCCCGTTTCGAGAACATCCTCGCTTCCTTCTATGCTGACGGCACCGTTCTGGATGCAGTTCTTGCCTCCAACGACTCCACCGCCTGCGGCGTTGAGAATGCTCTGGAAGCTTCCTACAAGGGACCCTGGCCCGTCATCACCGGTCAGGACTGCGACATCGCAATCATGGCTCGTCTGGTCGAGGGCAAGCAGTCCATGTCCGTCTTCAAGGACACCCGTACTCTGGCCGCCAAGGTCGTTGAGATGGTCGATGCTCTGATGAAGGGTGCACAGCCCCCCATCAACGACACCGAGACCTATGACAACGGCACCGGCATTATCCCCAGCTTCCTGTGCGAGCCCGTGGCCTGCACCGCCGAGAACTACAAGGAGCTGCTGATCGATTCCGGTTACTACACCATGGACCAGATCAAGTAATCTGATCTTAATCAGCGCACACCTCAAACAGTACCGTTGAGAGGGGCGGGTATTGCCCGCCCCTCTCTTTCACATAATCTGCGATACCATTTTCTGGGATTCATTCCCTTTCAGGAGAAATGAGAAACACCTTTACAAAAGGAGGGAAGCAGCTTGGCTGAAAACATTCTGGTGATGAAGAACATCACTAAGCAATTCCCCGCTACCAGAGCCCTTGATAATGTCAGCATTGAGGTAAAAAAAGGCGAGATCCACGCTCTGGTCGGTGAAAACGGAGCAGGAAAGTCTACCCTGATGAATGTCCTCTCCGGTACATTCCCCTACGGCGAGTATGAGGGCGACATTATCTTTGACGGTAAGGAATGCCGCTTCAGTAAGCTAAAAGACAGTGAAAACGAAGGCATTGTCATTATCCATCAGGAGCTGGCTCTTATTCCGGAGCTGTCCATCGGCGAGAATATGTTCCTTGGCAACGAGCGGGGCAAGAAATATGCCATCGACTGGGACGAGACCTACAGCGAGGCTGACAGGTATCTGAAGATGGTCGGCTTGAACGAGTCCTCCAAGACACTGATAAAGGATATCGGCACCGGCAAGCAGCAGTTGGTGGAAATAGCCAAGGCACTGGCCAAGCACGCCAGACTTCTGATCCTTGATGAACCCACATCCTCTCTGAATGAAGAGGATTCCAGGGCTCTGCTTGATCTTCTTCTGAAGTTCAAGACAGAGGGCATGACCTCGATCATCATTTCCCATAAGCTGAACGAGGTTTCCTATGTGGCCGACACTATCACCGTTATCCGTGACGGCAAGGCCATCGAGACACTTGTGAAGGGTGTCGATGAAATAAGCGAAGACAGAATAATCAAAGGCATGGTCGGCCGTGACCTCAGTGACCGCTTCCCCAAGCGTGAGCACCATATTTCCGATGAGGTTTCCCTGGAGGTCGAGAACTGGAGCGCGTATCATCCCACCTATACCGAGAAGAAGGTCGTGGACAATGTCTCCTTCAAGGTACACAAGGGCGAGGTGGTCGGCTTCTCCGGTCTGCAGGGCGCGGGACGGACCGAGCTTGCCATGAGTATCTTCGGCCACAGCTACGGCTCCAATATATCCGGCACCGTGAAGATCCACGGAAAAGAAGTGAAGATGAACTCCCCCAGAGAGGCTATTGCCAACGGTCTTGCCTATGTGACCGAGGACAGAAAGAGAATGGGCCTTATCCTCTCAAATCCCATCAGAGTCAACACCACTCTTGCAAATCTCGACGCTGTTTCCAATAACGGTGCTATTGATGTGGACAAGGAGTACATGGTCTCTGACGATTACCGTCAGAAGTTCTCCACCAAATGCGCCAATGTGGAGCAGAAGGTGGTGTTCCTCTCCGGCGGCAATCAGCAGAAGGTGCTTCTGTCCAAGTGGATGTTCACAGACCCCGACATTCTGATCCTTGACGAGCCCACACGAGGCATAGATGTGGGTGCTAAATACGAAATCTACTGTATCATCAACCAGCTGGTGGCAGAGGGCAAGTCGGTCGTTATCATCTCCTCTGAGCTGCCTGAGGTTCTGGGTATGTCCGACAGGATATATGTCATGAACGAGGGCAAGCTGGTTGGAGAATTCAACATAGAGGATGCAACTCAGGAGAAGATCATGGGTGCTATCCTGAAATCCGGTAACAGATAAAGGAGAAAAGGAATTATGAATAAAGCTAAAGTGTCATCCTTTGTCCAGAAATATACCATGATTATTATCCTGGTTCTGGTCGTTTTATTCTTTACATGGCAGTCCGACGGTAAGATTCTTCTGCCCCAGAATATTACAAACATCATCTCTCAGAACGCATATGTGTTCGTGCTGGCGACCGGTATGCTGCTGTGCATCCTGACCGGCGGCAACATCGACCTTTCGGTCGGCTCTGTTGTGTGCTTTGCGGGTGCGGTCGGCGCGATCTGTATGAAGAACGACATGAATATGTGGCTGGCTGTCGCCATCATGTTGCTCATCGGCCTTGCTGTCGGCGCATGGCAGGCATTCTGGATAGCCTATGTCCATGTTCCTCCCTTCATCACCACTCTGTCCGGTATGCTGGTGTTCAGAGGTCTGTCCAATGTCGTCCTCAACGGCCAGACACTGTCTGTCACCAATGAGAAGTTTGTTGAGATCTTCGGCGGCGGCGCAAACTGCTATGTTCCCGACCTGCTGGGCGGCGGAGACGGCTTCAATGTGCTGTGCCTTGTGGTGGGCGCTATCGCCACCGCGCTCTACCTGTTCTTCACCCTCCGCAGCCGCCGCGTCAGAGTCAAGAAGGGCTACACTGTTGATCCTCTGGGCATGACCGTTGCCAAGGCTGTTGTCATCTCTCTGGTCATCATGTTCTTCTCTCTGCAGCTGGCTCAGTACAAGGGCATCCCCACCGCACTCATCTGGGTCGTGCTGATAGTCCTTGTGTACTCCTACATAACCTCCAAAACCACCATCGGCCGTCACCTGTACGCTGTGGGCGGCAATGAGGTCGCAACCAAGCTCTCCGGTATCAACACCAAGTTCGTCTACTTCTTCGCCTACACCAATATGGGCTTCCTTGCCGCTGTCGCGGGTCTTCTGACCATCGCCCGTCTGACCTCCGCTCAGCCTACCTACGGCCAGAACTATGAGATGGACGCTATCGGCTCCTGCTTCATCGGCGGCGCCTCCGCATACGGCGGTGTCGGCACTGTCCCCGGCGTTATCGTCGGTGCTCTGCTGATGGGCGTTATCAACATCGGTATGTCCATCATCGGCGTTGACCAGAACTACCAGAAGGTAGTCAAGGGTCTGGTGCTGCTGGCCGCTGTTATCTTCGATGTCGTGACCAAGAAGAACAACAAGTGATCTTTAAGCTGGCGAAATCAATGTAAAATCAATATATACCGGCACAGCTTCTGTGCCGGTATATTTCGTAAAAGGAGAGCTCAATGCCGAATAATCAGAAATTTGCAGCCGATACATCCTCCAGAACACTGAAGCAGTGGGTCATCGCCCTGCTTGTGCTGCTGGGGGGACTTGTGATCGCCCATCTGGGCGTGGCGCTGTTCCTGCTTGCAGAGGGCGGCTCCGATACCTTCTCTGTGCTTATACAGGGCTTGTCCCGAAAAATCGGCATAAGCTTCGGCACGATGCATGTCATAGTAACCGTCTCCATAATGGTGCTGATGCTTATTTTTACGAAGGGGTATGTGAAGCCGGGAACGGCTGTGTGCGCTTTCTGCGGCGGGCCGATCATAGACTTCTTCAATATGCTTCTGGGCGATGTGATAAGCGGTGCAAGCCCCATGTGGGTGAGAGTGTGCGCGGTGATCGCCGGCTGCATCATCCTGTCATTGGGCATGAGCATAGTCATTAACAGCCGGGCCGGGACAGGGCCGAACGACCTTGTGGCGCTGGTGCTTTCAGATATGACAGACAAGCTGCAGTTTCGCACGGTGCGCATCCTGTGCGATGTGTTTTTTGTGACTCTGGGCTTCATTCTGGGCGGCACAGTCGGCTTCGGAACGCTGGCGGCGGTGCTGCTCATAGGGCCCATAGCCCAGTTCTGGCTGCCCAGAACGGAAAAGCTGACACGAAAGCTGATAGGGGACTGAAAAACTTGCCCTCTGCTGCACTGAGTGATATAATAAAGCCATGAAAAACGAATATGAAAAGATAATACCGCAAAATACCGGGGAATACCTCGACTGCTTCAACCGCATGGACTACGCGGCGGCCTTTGAGAGATATGTGAAGAGCTGTGACGGCGCGGCCCGGGCTCTCATGGCCTGCGGTGAGTATGATAAAGTGAGCGCACAGCTGGTCGAATATATTGATTCCCGCATAACCGGCCTGTGGAAGAGGCGTAAGGCCTGTGACATGAAGTATTTCCTCATGGTCTACACTGTGCCCATGCTGCTGCTATACGACTCGGAGGGTCGCACCCTCGCTTCCTCCCTCCATGACTGCTGGGTCGGCGCCCATCCCGACAACGATTTCGGCACGGTCACACACGCAGAGCTGGCTTCGGGCTTCAATAACACTGTATTGGGCTTTACAATACCCGGCGGAGGAACGAAATGAAAGAGAAAATAATCCGGTCCATGAAAAGAACACCCCAGGTCTCTCACTATCTGCGTCTGGCGGTGGGCGGCTATATCGCCTATCTGGGAGGCACAATCATCTGGGATGTCCTGAACGGAAAGGCCGCTGAGCCCCTGCAGATAGTGCTGTCCTGCGTGCTGGTGATCTGCGGGGTGATAATAGTGGGCCTGAGTATGTATGCTCTGCTGAAGCATCTGGACTGCGATGCCTCAAAGACCTTCAGGGACGGAGAAAGTGATAAAGAATAATTATTCCCGGGGGCTGCTTTTCAGCCTCCGGGAGTAATAGTTTATATCGGAGCTTAACAATGCTGCGGTCGGTCAAAGCGGCGCAAGCGCCGTTCGGCCTGCGGCCATGATTGAAAACAGAGGCCGCGGGTTCAGAAATCCACATTCAAGCGAAAAAGCCGCAGACCCGAAAAGGGTCTGCGGAACAGCCCCCGTAAAAACAAATCAAAGCCCAGCGGAGCGGGTTTGATTTGTAGAGGAAGAACGCCCCATACTCTTCCGACCGTTACCGCTTGCGGTAATGGGAGCGAGTATGGGGCGTTCTGACGAAGTCGGAGTGGCGGGACTTGAACCCGCGGCCTCTTGGTCCCGGACCAAGCACGCTACCAACTGCGCTACACCCCGATACAGCCTTTATATTATATGTATGCTATCTGCGAATGTCAAGAAAAAGTTTCCGACTTAACGCCACGCAGAAACCATATACTGCCAATGAGGTGATATGTGGAATGAACAGGAGACGCATCGCACTGAGCGCGTCTATGGCCGTGGTGATCTTCCTGCTGCTGCGGGGCGGTGAGCTGAGTGAAGTGCGGTCGATGGTGCTGGCGGTTACGATACATGAGCTGGGGCACATTATGCCGATGCTTCTGATGGGAATGCGCCCGGAGTCCCTGCGTATTGAGCCCGGCGGCCTCTGTGTGCGCTATTGCGGAAAAGTATCACCCATGAAGGAGCTTATTACCGTGCTGTCAGGGCCTCTGGCGGGGATATTATTCGCCCTGCTCGTCCGCAATTATCCCGCCCTCACCGTTTCCGGGGAGATGAGCCTCATCTATTCCGCCTTTAACCTGCTGCCTGTTTCTCCACTTGACGGGGGCAGGGCTCTGGAAATACTTCATGGCGGGGACACAGGGGCGTTCCAGACCGTTCTGGCGGTTTCAGTCTGCATATTCGGCGCTGTTATGGCCGCGAGAGGAGCGGGACCGGGACTGCTCTGCGCCGGAGCGTGGCTTGTGTTTTACAGACTGAAGCTCTAATGGCCTTCTCAATAATTCCGTCTTCGGGTCTTGTAAAATGACAGATAATAATATAAAATACCAGAGTTATATTATTTTATGAGGATAGTTATGGACAAAAGACTTGAAAGGATCCTGCCCCGGGTGCAGAAGCCTGCCCGCTATACCGGCGGCGAATACAATCAGATAATAAAGGACAGGGAGGGTGTCAATATCCGCCTGGCCTTCTGTTTCCCCGATACCTATGAGATCGGTATGTCAAACCTTGGCATGAGCATCCTGTACCACACTATGAACAGTCTGCCCTTTGTGTGGTGCGAGCGTGTGTTTGCCCCCTGGGGCGATATGTACGACGAGATGAAAAAGGCCGGGATTCCCCTTTATGCCCTTGAGAGCGGCGACAGTCTTGACAAATTCGACTGCCTTGCCTTCTCCGTCGGCTATGAGATGGCCTATACCACCGTCCTTGACATGATAGACATGGCGGGGCTCCCTCTGCGGGCAAAGGACAGAAAGAGCCTGCTTCCCATCGTATTTGCCGGCGGCTCTGCGGGGGTGAATGCCGAGCCTATGGCTGAATTCATGGATCTGTTCGTCATCGGCGAGGGGGAGGAGATGAATAATGAACTCCTCACTCTGCTGGACAGGGCAAAGCGTGAGGGCTGGACAAAGGATGAGTTTCTCCGTTCGGCCGCTCAGATAGGCGGCGTGTATGTGCCCTCCCTCTATGATGTCAGCTATAACGATGACGGCACCATCAGGGCCATCACTCCCAGAGACGGCGCACCGGAGAGGGTCACAAAGCGCATCATCGTTGACCTTGACAGCGTGCCCTTCCCCACAAAGCCCAT
>JAZUJF010000010.1:0-13180 GCA_045642585.1 Candidatus Limivicinus sp. | reverse complement strand
GCCGGAGCGGGAGAAGGCGCGCTCCAGATTGTTCATCTCCTCCGGGGTGGGCTGGCGGCGCTCCTTTATGGCCTTGGAATATATGCCCGTGACGATGGCGGTGTATTCGGGGCGCTTCATCCTGCCCTCCACCTTGCCGCAGGCGACCCCGGCCTCCTCAAGCTCCCGCAGTCTGTCCACAAGGCAGTTGTCCTTGAGGCTCATGGGGTAATCATCCATCCTGCCGCCCAGAGAATACTGCATACGGCAGGGCTGGGCGCACATACCCCTGTTTCCGCTGCGGCGGCCTATGAGCGCAGACATATAGCACTGGCCGGAGTGGCAGAAGCACAGCGCGCCGTGAACAAAAACCTCGGTCTCAATGGGTGAATTGGCGGTTATATATTTTATCTGCTCAAAGCTCAGCTCTCTGGCGAGAACGGCCCGGGTCATGCCCATCTCGGCCGCGGCCTGAGCGCCGGCCAGATTGTGTATGCTCATCTGGGTGCTGGCGTGGATCGGAATGTCGGGCAGATACTCGCGCACAGCCCGCACAAGACCCAGATCCTGCATAATAAGACCGTCAGCGCCCGCATCCGAGGCGAGCCTTGCCGTATTGAGAGCCGCGGTCATCTCCCTGTCGTTCACAAGGGTATTGAGCGTCACATAGACCTTGCAGCCTCTCACGCGGCAGTATTTTACAGCGCTGCGAAATTCCTCCTCGTTGAAGTTCTTAGCGCCGCGGCGGGCATTGAAATCGCCCATTCCCAGATATATGGCATCCGCTCCGTTCTGCACGGCGGCTATGACGGCCTCCGGTGAACCGGCAGGTGAAAGCAGTTCAAGCATTGTTTTCTCCTTGCTGCAAATTATTTCTATGTTTGCATACAGATACATGGTAATTATAACACACATATACCTATTGCGACAAGTTTATTTTGATGTTATAATAGCATACCGATATGAATTAATCATGAATTAATGAAGGATGACACGATGGCAATCATTTCCGGAGACAAATCCATAACCGCTCTGGCGCTGGAAAAGCTCATAAAGGCCCATGACGGAGATATGGCCCTGCTGTATCTGTACACTCTTGCCACCGGTGAGAGCGACACGGAAAAAGCCGCAGGCGAGCTTTGCCGCACTCTCAGTCAGATGGATGAGGCCGCGGAAAAGCTCAAACGGCTGGATATTTCCTTTTCCGGGAACGGGTCTGCCATACCGGAGCCCTGCGATGAGCTGCCTGATTACACGGCTGAAGACATCGCCGTAAGAGTAAGAGAGGATGAGTCCTTCGGATTTATCGTGCGGCAGGCACAGCAGGTGTTGGGTCATGTGCTGTCCACCCCTGATATGAAAAAGCTGTTCGGCATCTACGATTTTCTGAAGCTGCCGCCGGATATTATTCTTCTGCTTCTCAATCACTGTGTGGAGCTGTCCCCCGGCCGTGTCCCCTCCATGCGCTTCATTGAAAAGCAGGCATATCACTGGGCAAATCTTGAGATACTGACCCCTGAGCAGGCCGATGATTATATCCGTTCATCCGCTCAGCGCCGTGACCGGGTGGGCGCCGTCTGCTCCGTTCTGGGAATCCAGGGCCGCAAGCCCACCGCCACAGAGTCAAAGCACATCAGCGCATGGCTTGATATGGGCTTTGAGGAGGATGCGATCGGCATTGCCTATGACAGGACTGTCACAAATACCGGCTCGCTGAAATGGGCGTACATGGATAAGATCCTACAGTCCTGGCATCAGAAGGGCCTCCACTCCCCCCGGGAGATAAACGAAAAGGACAGCCGCGGCAGCCGCGGCAGCACCCCCCATACCTCCCAGCCCGTCAAAATTGACCTCGAAAAACTCCGTGCAGGGCTGGATGATTAGGAAAAACTGATGATCGAGGTGATCAAAAATGCCTTATGACGGAAAGCTGCTGGCTCTGGCAAGAACAGAGCTTGAAAGAATAAAAGCCGATAACGCCGCCGAACAGATACGCAGGCAGAGCTATGTGTACGCCGTCAGGCCGGAAATTCAGGAGATCGACGCCGAGATGCGCGGTCAGATGTCCGAGCTTGTGCGTCTGACTGTTTCTCATGCCCCCGACATCGCAGAGCGCATCGACGCCATGCGTATCAGAAGTCTTGCCATTCAGGACAGGCGCGCTCAGCTTCTCAGTGAGATG
This sequence comes from Candidatus Limivicinus sp., assembly GCA_045642585.1. Lineage (GTDB taxonomy): Bacteria > Bacillota > Clostridia > Oscillospirales > Oscillospiraceae > Limivicinus. Next base: position 11,019 of record JAZUJF010000010.1, on the reverse strand, counting down.
AAGCTTCCTGAGGATTATCTTGATGAGATCATCTCCTGCCCCAGGTGCCGTGATACCGGGATCTATGAGGGCGGCGTGTGCGCCTGTCTGGATAAGCTCTACAATAAGGAGCTGACGAAGGAGCTGGGCACGCTGATAAGCTCAGGTCGGGAGAGCTTTGAGAGCTTTGATCTGAAGCTCTACCCCCCCGGTATTGACCCTGTTCATGGCGTTTCCCCCAGAGAGACTATGTACATCGTGTTTCGCCGGTGCAAGGCCTATGCGGAGAAGTTCCCGGACAACAGCCCAAAAAATCTGATGTTTCAGGGCGGCACGGGTCTTGGCAAAACATTTCTGTCCGCCTGCATAGCCCGGGTGGTGGCCGCAAAGGGCTATTCCGTGTGCTATGACTCCGCCGCCTCCGCTCTCGACTGCTTTGAAAAGGCCAAGTTCTCCCATGACGAAGACGCTGAAGCCGCGTCAACAAGGGTAAAGCGGATGCTGGAATGTGACCTCATGATACTGGATGATCTGGGCACGGAGATGGTCACTCAGATGTCCGTCTCGGCTCTGTACACCCTTGTGAACACAAGGCTCGTGAACGGCAAGTCCACCGTCATCAGCACAAATCTGTCAGCCGATGAGCTGAGCGCGAAATACACCCCTCAGATAGTCTCCCGTCTTCTCGGAGAATATATCCGTTTCCCCTTTATCGGCAGCGACATCCGCCAGATAAAGAGATAAAAAGGATAAAACAGACCGTACCGGTACAAAAAAGCCGATACGGTCTGTTTCTGTTTAAATTCCCATGCGCAAATTGCGCACCACGGTGAATGAAAGCGGAAAGCGCATGGGAATTTTTCGCATCCGTTCCGGTTGCCGCGCAAGCGGCGAGGAACGGGCGATCAATATAATCTTTATTGTGGAAGCGGAGCTTACACAGTAAAATTGCCGTCGAGAGCCACGGCACATAGGTTATCACAAGCAGCGCCGCAAGGAAGCAGAGCATGAACGGCAGCGCCTTTACCGCAATGTCCATAGGCTCCTCCCCGGAGAGATTTCCCGCCACGAAAAGGTCAAGTCCAAAGGGCGGGGTGGCGAGACCTATGGACAGGCAGCACACCAGCACCACGCCGAAATGTACCCTGTCAACTCCCAGCGCCTCGACCGCAGGCAGAAGCACCGGGGCAAGGATTATTATGGCAGGTCCTGTGTCCATCACCATGCCCAGCAGCAAAAACAGCAGCACCAGTACGCTCATCGCGCCGAAAGCCGATGAGAAGGTCCCGGTGATAAATCCCGTCACGGCTCCCGTGGCTCTTGCCAGACTCAGGACTCTGCCGAACGCGGTCGCAAAGGCCAGCACGAAGGCCAGAGGCGCATAGCTTTTCACCGCTCCCTTTATCATAGGCCATATCGATCTGAGGGTCACTGTCCTGTATATGAATACGGACACTATGAGCGCGTAAAAAACCGAAATGCAGGCAGCTTCTGTGGGTGTGACAAAGCCCGCATAGATGCCTCCCAGCACGATCACAGGGCACATCAGCGCCGGCAGGGAGTCCAGAAACAGCACCCCGAAGCCCTGGGAGCGCAGCTTTTCGAGCTCCGCGTCAATAAGCTCCCGGTTCTCGCCGGTACAGCGGCAATAGATCACGGCATAGCCCATCAGGGCAAGTGCTATCAGTATCCCCGGCAGAATTCCGCCCAGAAACAGATCGCCTGTGGAAACACCTGTCGCAAGCGAATACAGAACGAAGGGGATGGATGGCGGAATAATAACGCCGAGACCCCCTGCCACAGCCACAAGTCCTGCGCTCCACCTTCTGTCGTAGCCCAGAGCCGCCATGAACGGTATGCACATCGAGCCGACCGCCGCCGTGGTCGCGGGGCCGGAGCCGGAGATCGCCCCGTAAAACAGGCAGGTCAATATGACCGCACAGGGGATGCCCCCCTTTGCTCTGCCCACGAAATACGCGAAGAAATCGAACAGGCGCCGGGATATCCCCCCCTCCGTCATGATAACGCCGCCCAGAATAAACAGAGGCACGGCCAGGATCGGCGTGGAATTTGCGCCGGAAAAAGTATTGTTCAGAAGCTGGGAGACGGAACCGCCCTTGTCAAATATGGCGATGGGGGCCGCCGCGCCCAGTATCATGGAGGTGGCGATCGGTACGGACAGGGCTATCGCCCCGAGAAAGACTATCAGCACCGCAAGAGCCGCCATCAGTCAGCGCCTCCCTTCAGCTCGGAGGCATGGCAGATGATCATCTGCACCGACCGGATAAAGCCGCCGAAGAAGCCCAGCGCCATCACGCTGTAAACACACCACATCGGCCACTGCATGGCAGGAGAGGTCTCGGCGGAAGCCATTATGCGGGAAATTACCGGCAAAGAGCATATTCCGAGGGTGAGCATACACAGGGCATTCACGCCCTCAACGGCGATCTCCCACCTGAGCCTTCCTCCGGGGCCGAGCCTGTTTTGGAGAATACTCACTCTCAGCATACAGGCCTTTCTGATGGTATAAGGCAGGGAGAGGAACACGCTCCAGATCCAGCAGAAGCGGCAGAATTCCTCTGCCCATGTGAGAGCCGGTATCCACGGGATGTTGCGGATGATCACCTGCATGAGAGATACCAGAGAAATGAGCGCCAGAAGGACTCCGAGGATAGTTTCCTCGAAGTGTTCATCCAGCCATTTCAATGCTCTCATCTTCTATCTTCTCTCTTTCAGGATTTCGTTGAGCTCACGGCGCATGGCCTCAACAGGCGCTTTTTTCTCCTGCCACAGCTCGATCTGGCTCACGCCCTGCCACAGGCTCATACCCAGACCGTTAAGTATTCTGCATCCCCTGTCCTCGCTGTCAAGGAGAAACTGCGTCTTCTCCGGCATATAGCAGGCATCAAAGCACAGCTTGCCCGGGGGTATCAGGTCTTTTTCCACCGGGCTCTGTCCTATGCTCTCGCCCATTCCGACGCCTGAGGCGTTGATGATAACATCGCACTCACCGATGGTCTCCCTGTCCCCCGCCGAGGCGGCCTCCGCTTTTCCCGGGAAACGGGCATCAACAGAATTAACGAGCCCGTCTCTTGTCGTATCTGTGCGGGAGGAGATATATATTTTCTCTGCCCCGTTCATTGCCAGAGCCCAGCAGATAGCTCTGCCCGCGCCGCCTGCACCGATGCAGAAAAATTTTTTCCCCTCAATATCCGTGCCGCCGTCATATTTCATGGTCTTCAAAAAACCTATGGCATCGGTATTATAGCCCCGAAGTCTGCCGTCGGGCAGCTTCACCACTGTATTGCAGGCGCCCAGCATTTCGCACAGGGGGTCCAGCTCGTCAAGATACCTCAGCACTGTGACCTTGTTGGGCTTAGTGATGGCAGCGCCCGCAAAGGATGGCATATGGCGAATACCGTCAATTATCTCTCCCAGATGCCCGGAGTCTGCCTCGGTGTAGAAATAGTGCATATTTATGCCCGCCGAGGCATAGGCCGCATTCTGCATTCTGGCGGCGAATGACTGGCTCAGAGGCGTACCAACAAGGGTTATGTATTTTGTATTTATATCGGTCATCCCGCTGACCTCCGCTTCTGCACATTGAGTAGATATTATAGCACTCTTTTCCCGATTTTGCCAAGTGAGAAATACAAAACCGTGCGATTACTGAAATACAAAACCGTGCGATTACTGATACCGGTTTTCATTGTAAGTCAGGGACGGATCACGCCATCGGGTGCCTCTCTATGCTTTCTGCCTGTGATATTAAAAATTTTTAAAGTATTTTAGTGATTAATATATGGACACGGTGTAAAAAATATGTTAAAATATGTCTAAATTGTGTACAGCTCAGATCCCCATGCGCATGGGGATTTAATATCATATCAAAAGAGGTATCAGAAAATGCAGGGAAGCGCTGCAAAGCTCATGTCAAAGTGGCTTTGGATAGACATTGCGGTACAGTACATAGCATGGAGCGTGGTCGGCATGATCATGGAGGGCGTGTGGACCCTGTGCTATACCGGCAAATGGCAAACTCATGTGATTTCCATGATCGGCCCCTTCTGCATCATTTACGGAGCGGGAGCGGTGATGTTTTACCTCGCCTCCGCATACATACATGAGTGGTCATTTTTCGTCAGGCTTCTGATCTTCGGCGGAATAGGGACAGTCTTTGAGCTCCTGTGCGGGCTTATTCTCATGTATGGGCTGAATATGCGGGCATGGGACTATACCGGGTCGTTCCTGAATTACAAGGGGCTCATATGCTTCTGGATGTTCTTCGCCTGGGGCGCTCTGGGGCTCTGCTACGATATGTTCATTCCCAGACTTCGCCGGGCTCTGTCGGCGCTCTATTGTACGCCGGTTCTGGTCATTTCCGTAATAGTGTGCATCGTGATGGTGCTTGATCTCATTTTCACCCTGTTCTGTATTTTCAAGTGGAACGCCAGACACTACGGTGCACCTGTGGTCTCGGGCATTGATAAGTTCATCGCAGGTCATTTCCCCGATGACTATATGCAGCACCGCTTCATTGAATGGAGATATCTCTCATAGAATGATCCCGGCAGTCTTGTGACTGCCGGGCATTATTATCGTTCCTCGCCGCCGTCTATACGATCATCATATATATCAGGGCCGCGATCTGAATAATCGCGATCAGCGGAAAGCCCAGCCTGAAATACCAGTGCTTTGTCTTATGATGGCAGATCCTCATGCCCAGCCATCCGCCTATGCCTCCGCCAAGAAGTGCGAGGATGAAAAGTGTCTTTTCCGGTACGCGCCATGCGCCCGTCTTAGCCTTGCCCTTGTCGATGGCCATGAACACGAAGGCCACAATGCTCATAAGAGCGAGCCACGCGGCAAATATCAGTGTATACTGTCTCATTTTTTCTTTTGTGGTCTGGCGTTCTTCTTCGGTTTTGCCTTGGCCCATCCTTTCTTTGAGATCGGCTTCTTCACCTCCGGCGCGGGAGGCGGAGCAGCCTCTTTTTTCGCCTTGGGCTTGCCGGAGGGTTTCGCTCCACGCCCTTCGGGATAGGGCTTCACCAGACATTCCGGGCCGAAGCCGATAAGATCTTCCCTGCCCGCCGCTTTCAATGCCTCTATGACCGTCTTTCGCAGATCCGGCCGCTTCCACTGAAGCAGAGCCCGCTGCATATTCTTCTCCTTATAGTCCCGGGCCACATACACACGCTCCATGGTCATGGGGTCAATACCCGTATAGTACATACAGGTGGAGACAGTGCCGGGGGTAGGATAGAAATCCTGCACCTGTTCGGGCTGCCGCCCCATTTTGTTCAGGTACTCCGCCAGTGCCACAGCGTCCTGCAAAGTGGAGCCGGGATGGGAGGACATGAGATATGGCACGATATACTGGTCCTTGTCGTACCTGTCGTTGAGACTGCGATACTTTGCCATGAACTTTTCATATACATCGATATGTGGCTTACCCATGTAATCCAGCACAGAGTCGATACAATGCTCCGGCGCGACCTTCAGCTGGCCGGAGATGTGATATTTCACCAGCTCACGGAAGAATTCGTCGTTATTATCCTCAAGCATATAGTCGTATCTGATGCCGCTGCGCACGAATACACGCTTCACACCGGGTACGGACCGGAGCTTTCGCAGGAGCCGGAGATAGTCGGAGTGATCGGCGTCAATATTGGGACAGGGTGTGGGGGCAAGGCATCGCCTGTCGGGGCACATACCGCACTTGAGCTGTTTTTTGCAGGAGGGATGACGGAAGTTTGCGGACGGGCCTCCCACATCGTTAATATTGCCCTTGAAGTCCGGCAGCTTTGTGAGCAGCGTCACCTCCCGGATAAGGCTCTCATGGCTGCGGGAGGTTATCATTCTGCCCTGATGGAAGGCCAGCGAACAGAAGCTGCATCCGCCGAAGCAGCCCCGGTTATGTGTCACGGAAAAACGCACCTCGCTGATAGCGGGCACACCGCCCAGCTCCTCATACATGGGATGGTATGTGCGTGTATAGGGCAGCTCGGCCACACGGTCAAGCTCCTTTGTGGGCAGAGGCATGGCAGGAGGATTTACCAGCAGGTACTTTCTGTCATGCCGCTGAATGATGGCCTTTCCCCGCACCGGGTCATGCTCCTGATATTCCACTCTGGTGGCGTCGGCATAGTCGGACATACTTGTGCTCACATCCTCGTAGGAGGGCACGGTCACATATTCGTACCGGCACTCCTCCGGAGAGGACACCATAACGGCAGTACCCTTGATATCGGTGAGAGAGGACACCTGCTCCTTCTTTCTGAGGCGGTCGGCTATCTCAACGGACGCGGTCTCTCCCATACCGTAGACCAGAATATCAGCTCCCGCATCGACTATGACGCTGCGGCGTACCCTGTCGTCCCAGTAATCGTAATGTGCAAACCGGCGCAGAGACGCCTCCATGCCGCCGATGATGACCGGTGTGTCCGGAAATGCCTCACGGGCACGGTTGGAATAGACGATCACGGCTCTGTCCGGGCGCAGTCCGGCCTTTTTTCCCGGGGAATAGAAGTCCTCGCTCCGGTGCTTTTTGTTTGCGGTGTAGTGGGCCACCATGGAGTCCAGATTGCCGGAGCCTATCATCACACACAGTCTGGGTCTGCCCATGGCGCGGAACGCATCCGCACTGTGCCAGTCCGGCTGGGCGAGAACGGCCACGCGGTAGCCCTCGGCCTCCAGAACACGGCCTATTACGGCCGCGCCGAAGGAGGGATGGTCAACATAGGCATCGCCCGTGACAAGCAGTATGTCGTAATACCACCAGCCCCGCTGCTGCATATCCTCCTTTGATACAGGGAGGAACTCATTTATTCCATTCATGGTGATCACCTTGTCTTCCTGTTCGGTAAAGCTCACTTTCTGCTGATACCCACAAGACGGCGTAATACCGGCAGCTTTGAGATGCAGAGGGTGAGCAGCATTGACGCTGCAAAAGTGCCGACAAATATTGCGGGCACAAGAATTATTCCGCTGGCAAAGGTCAGATCCGTTCCTCGCAGCAGATCAATAAATAATACATGGGTCAGATATATTCCCAGAGAAAGCCGGGATACCGCGGCCGCTGTTCTCTCAAGGAATGGCGGCATAGAGCTTATCCGGCAGCACAGGCAGAATATGAAGCCCGCCCCCAGCGCGGTGCTCAGTCCGGTCTCGGAGTAATACAATGTGCTCGCCTGACAGGCGGAGACAGAAGCGCTGAGATTGAGTCTCGCAAACACCGCGGCTGAAACGGCGGCGCAGACACCGAGTACGGCGAGCTGTTTTGCGGACAGCCGGTTATTATACAGCCACCATCCCAGAAGCATATATCCGAGATACCTGAGGTCCTCAAAACGGTAAGCACTCACGAAGCTCCGCATCGGCTCCGGCGGGGAGGGCAGAGCCTTGAGAACAACAAACAGAACAAAAAGCAGTATCGGGAAGCGCAGATCGGCCTTTTCCCCGTTCACCGCACTGTGCAGCACCGGGAGGGCAGCATAACACAGCGCAAATGACGGCAGGAACCACAGATGATAGTACCCTCCTGCGAAAAGACTCCAGAAGCTCTCATCGCTCCACGCGTGGATAACTGTCCTGTCCAAAACCGCGAAGATCAGAGACCAGATATAGAACAGCCCCAGATAAAGTCCTATCTTTTTCAGATGCCTGCGGCTGTCAAGCTCCGGCCTGTTCAGGACTATCGCCCCGCTTATCATGAAAAACAGAGGTATGGAGATGCGCAATATCAGTTCTGCGGCATTATATACTCTCCACACCGGAGATGAGGGATCGAAATCCCAGAAGAGCATGACCGTATGGGCCATCACAACACCCATGCAGGCAATGCTCCGGCAGACATCGAGCCCTATTATTCTATCGTTTTTCTTCATCTCCACCACATCCAATATCAATACTGTATAATCAAAAATCAGGTAAATTTTAATCGGAGAATAGTACCAGCTTTCCCCTGTACCAGCCGGACACGCCGTTGTGCTTCACCAGATACCCTCTGCCCGTACTCTCCACCACGCTCACAATGTCGCCCGTTTCAAGAGGCAATATATAGTCCGTGCAGTCGTTGCAGTCGGTCCGGGGTTCATTCCTGAACAGATACTTCGTGAGAATATCCATCTCGTAGCCTGTTCTCACATGGCGGCAGCGGGAAAACTCCTCTCCGCGCTCCAGCACATCCACCGTGGAGTCTCCCCAGCGGATGTAATATGACCTCCGCCCCTCCTGCTGAGCCTCAGATACAGTTCCCTGAGGGAACGGGTCATAATAGGTATACGAAAAATCATCGCTGTCCCTGTGGGGAATAATAAGGGCGTTGAGCTGGCCGTCATCCTTCAGAACGCAGCCGCCGTCAATGCTGATAAGCTTTGTCTCCCGGTCGATCACAGGATTTGCGCAGACCCTGTTCTCTCCGTACAGCACCACGGGAGTATGACCCACAACGGTCCATTTTTCATGTCTGTACCCCAGATTGCGGTAACGGTCATTGCGCATCAGCTCCCCGGCGGTATGCTCTCCCAGCGGTTTGTCGGGTGTGGCCGCGGCGTGTGCAAAAACAAACTTTTCCGTCTCTATTGCGTGAGGCAGCCCGCAGAGGAAATCCCACTCCTCCCTGTACCTCTCCCTCATGGCCCACTTGGAGCGGGTGAACTGCTCCTGTGTGGAATACTCAAGCTCCGCGTCGGTCAGCATATCAAAGAGAAGCCCGTTTCTCTTTTGGTTTACATAACTTGTGAGGTGTTTATCTATATAGTCGCTCTGATATATATGTCCCCAGTCGTCGCAGTTGCCGCAGAGAGGATACACATTTCCTCCCCGGCACAGCTCCATAACGAAGCGCAGGGCATCCAGACTGTTTCCGCCCTTTTCGAGAAAGTCTCCGTCAATTATGAGGTAATCATCCTTTGAAAAGCCCACTTTCTCCAGAAGTCCCCGGAAGTATGGCAGGTTTGCGTGTATGTCGGACACCACGATTATCCTTCGACCCGCCTCCGGCTCGAAGCGCTGTATGCGAGAGGGATAATCAAACATCCTCAAAGCACCTCAGCTTTCTCTCCATCAGCAGAAGTCTGCCGCCGGTGGCGCCGGGCACAGACGACAATTCCCGGAAGCCCCATTTGCGGTAAAAGCTCAAAGCATCCCCGTTGTCCTCGGCCACATTCAGCCGGATGGAATTCATACCCATTCCGTCGTATTTCATTATTGCTCTTGCCAGAAGCTGTACGCCCAGTCCCTTATGGCGGTATTCAGGCTTCAGATACAGCAGGCTTATCCAGCCGTAGCCCGCATGGCGGCCCTTACCGCTGTCCATGTCCACAAGACCCACAGGCTCGTCGTTATCGTATATAATGCACACGCTTTTGGGGTCATCCGTATAGTGCTCCACGGCGGCGCTGAAATAAGTGTTTTCATCATAGCCCTCAAGAGACCCATGGGCGTGCCTCCACGCATCCCCATAGCAGGCGCAGTAGTATTCCCGATGCTCCGAGGGATCGATATATTCCTCTCTGAGGTTAAAGGAGGGCTGGAGGGTCTGACCGACCTCTCCCTGCACATGGCTCACATCGTCAAGATAGTCGAAAGTAAAGCTGCCGTTCTCATAGTACAGATGATTCACTCCGGTGTTGCGGCAGATAACGGCGGTATCGGACGGGAACGCGGCGGCGAAAAAGCAGCGCATGGCGGCGCCATGGCTTGTGACCGCGACCACCCTGCCGTCATTTTCTGCGGCTATCTCCTCCATGACCTCCATCATACGGCGCGCGACGCCCTCGAATGTCTCGGCATCGGGCAGGCGGAAACTCGCCGGGTCTGTCAGGAAGGTCTTAAATTTCACGGGGTCTCTGCGGATAAGGTTTCCGAAGAATTCCGACTCCCACGGGCCGATGGAGATCTCCAGCAGACGCTTATCCGTAATGATCGGCAGACCCTTTGGCTTCGCTATTGCGGAGGCGGTATATCTGGCTCTGTACAGCGGGCTCGAGTAAACTCTGTCTATATGAATATCCTTAAATCTCCCGGCCAATCCCGCCACCTGGGTCTTGCCGAGCTCAGTAACATTTCCGTCCCACAGGCACTGCATCATGCGGTAAATATTGCCCTCGGCCTGAGCATGGCGTATTAAATAAATTTCTGTCATAATATGTCCTCCTGACGCTTGACCAACAGGAAAATATACGCTATAATATGTAAACTAAGATGGTTATTTCGTGCATTGTGTTCTTCTATTATAGCTGTATAAAAGCAAATATACAAGCACAAATGAGGTAATAGGAAAATGGTCAGAGCGGCAGCGCTGGTATCAGGTGACGGAGCAAAGCTTCAGGCGATCCTTGATGCCATGTATTTTAAAGAAATACCTGATTTTGAACTGATCGCGGTCATCTCCTCCAGCAGAGACGCCTACGCCATGAAGAGGTCATTGAACGCCGGTGTGCCGGCATATGTTGTTGACCCGGAGCTGTTTCCCAACATGACTACTCACAGCATGGCCGTGGCGAACAAGCTGAAGGATATGGACATTGACCTCGTCATCCTCGCCGGGTATGACCAGTCGCTCGGGGTTATCCCCTACCAGTTCAAGAACAGGATACTGGGTACATATCCCGCTCTGTGGCCCGCCTTTGAGGACGAGGAGGGGGACATCCAGCGCGCGGTTCTTGAAAAGGGCGTGAAGATAACCGGCGCCACCTCCTATTTTGCCGACAGTGACGGCAGAGTGGGTCATGTTATCATGCAGAAGGCCATAGATGTTCTGCCGGACGACGACCCCGAGACTCTCCGCCGCAGAGTTCTGCAGGAGGGTGAGTGGAAGCTGCTGACCCAGGCTGTGAGCCTGTACTGTGACAACAAGCTCTCCATCATGGGAAACCGTGTTGCTATCGAGGCTTAAGGCAACACCGCATAATGCGGCAAGAGCAGATGCCGAGAGAAAATGGGTTCTGATGACGGCACTTTTTCGCAGGAATACTTTGTGTATTGCAAGAAAAAGTGACTAAATAAGGGCACATTTTATCCGGTAGATGCCGC
>JAZUJF010000009.1:0-5151 GCA_045642585.1 Candidatus Limivicinus sp. | reverse complement strand
TGCGGTATAATATATAATAAAAAGGGAATAATAATACACATAAACCCTGCGCTATATAACATAAATACACGCTTTTATCATTATATTAACATTTTTCTTATTGACACATAAAGGCTCAATCTGTATAATCACACACATAATAAAATGGTGTAGGAGTGCGTTATGCTATTTGATAGTCATAATGATATTTTTATATGAATACTGCAAGGTTTTATTATAAAAAAGATTCTGTTGAGGATATGTCTACTCTTTACGAGATCCTGTACTACTCAAACCAGAATCATAAGGATAAGATCGCATATATACAGCTGGAGACAAAAACCGAGAAATCCGAGATCTCTTTTGCTGACTTTTATACTAATGTTGAAGCCCTGCGCGCGTCGTTTTCGTCCATGCTCCTGCAGGAGCATCATGTTGCCATCTGGGGAGAATCCTCATGGCAGTGGGTATGCAGCTATCTTGCGATAGTAAGCGGCATCGGTGTTGCCGTACCTGTGGACAGAGAGCTTCCGCCCGAGACGATCATTACTCAGCTGAACTTTGCGGATGTTGATACGCTTATCTGCTCTGCAAAGGTGCTGAAAAAGGTGCTCAAGGTTTTGCCGGAGTGTCCCAATATAAGCAGAATAATACTCATGCGCTCCGAGGACACATCTTCTCTTCCCGAAAACATTGAGGTGATGACCCTTTCTGAGCTTATCCGTGAGGGCAATAATCTGATAGAATCCGGCGCGTTCGTCCCGTCTTCGGTTGAGATAGACCCGGACAAAATGGCGCTGATCATCTTTACATCCGGCACCACCGGCGCGAACAAGGGAGTCATGCTCTCAAACAGAAATGTTCTGGGTACTCTCCGCGGCTGCGCCAGACTTCTCAGATACCCGGAGAAGAGTATCTCCGTCCTGCCTATCCACCACTCCTTTGAGCTTCATGCGCATCTTATGAGCTCCCTCTATTGCGGGACGACCGTGTTCTTCAATGATGATCTGAAGCACCTTCTGAAGAACCTGAATACGGCTGAACCGGAAATGAGCTGTATGGTCCCCATGATGCTCGACCTTATTGAGCGGCGCATCAAGATGTCCATTCAGGACCGTGGGCAGGAATCCCGGTTTGAACGCAGCGTGAAAATATCCAATGCTCTGCGTAAGGTAGGCATAGATATGCGCTCAAAGCTTTTCTCCAAGGTGCTTGAACCGTTCGGCGGCGAGCTTAAAATGATAATCTGCGGAGGGGCGGCGCTCTCTCAGGACACGATAGATTTCTTTGACTCCATCGGTGTCAGGATTTATAACGGTTACGGAATTACCGAGTGCTCTCCGGTCGCGGCTGTTAATCCCAACCTGAAGCCCAGGCGCAATTCCGTGGGACATATCCTTCCGACGGTCGATGCCCGTGTGGCAGATCCGGATGAATACGGAAACGGTGAGCTTCAGCTGCGGGGCGACAATGTCATGCTGGGCTATTACAAGGCCCCGGAGGATACGAAGGCCGTCTTTACCGATGACGGATGGTTCCGCACCGGTGATCTCGGTCATATGGATAAAAACCGGTATGTGTACATAAGCGGACGGCTGAAAAATCTGATAATCCTCTCCAACGGAAAGAATATTTACCCCGAGGAGATCGAGGAGCATCTTCAGCACCGCATCCCTTACATACGCGAGTGTGTGGTCTATGCGGGGGAGAACGGGAACGGTCTCTACGCGATGTGTTATCTCGACCCGGATTTCTGCCGTACCAACGCACTGGATACCGCGGAAAAGAAGCTTGAATACATCCAGCAGGACATTCAGAGCTTTAACCACGATATGCCGGGATATAAGAAGATAATGGAAGTCAGGATCCGTGAGACGGAGTTTGAAAAGAATACAAGTAAGAAGATACAGCGCTTTAAAATAATATCAAAAGAAACAAATGAAGGAGAGAAAGCCCATGTTTGACCGTATAAAAGAAGTATTGCTTGAGTATGTGGATGTACCCGAAGACTCTATAACTCTTGACACCCGTTTCCTTGCCGATCTGAATATGAATTCCATGGATATCATGGCTATGGTCGGCCAGATCGAGGACGAGCTTGATGTCACCATCGAGACCGAGGATCTGAGCGATATTTTCACCGTCGGTGAGCTGATCAAGTATCTGGAGGAGCTGTAATAACACAAATGAAACAGATTCAGTATTACGATCTTACTCCCGGACAGCTTTTGATAAAATACGGGGAGACTTATGCTCCAAAGGGAGTTCATAACCTGGGTTCAAGAATTGACATCAGATCTGAGATCGACGAAGGCCTTCTGCGGCAGGCTATAACGATTGCAACCTACAGAATTCCGAGCCTCAATCTTCATATTGTAAAATCAGGCAAAAAAGGCTTTGAGCAGTATGTCAGCGAGGAAGCGCCCAAAGTAATAGATTTTGTGGACGTCTCTGACTGGAGCGAGGAAGAGATAAGCAAGCAGCTTGTTAAATGGTGCGGAGCTCCGTTTTCGGATGATCTCAATGATGTTCAGCTCTACCAGATCAGGCTTCTGCGTACTGAATGGGGACATATTATTTTCATTAAGGTGCACCATTCTCTTCTTGATGCTTTCGGTATTATGATGCTTGTCTCTTATATCGATTCTGTTTATGATGCTCTGGTCAAAGGCAAGCCTCTGCCTGAACAGCTTCCTTCTCCTGAAAAAATGATCGAGAAGGAGATCCAGTACTATAACTCCAAACGATATGAGTCGGACAAGGCATGGTTCGAGAATATGTTCTCGGAGGGATTTGAGTTCAGACCTCTTGTTTTCAGCGGAAAGCAGACTCTGCGTGCAAAGCTCTCCAATCCGATGACCTCAAAGGGCGGATTTACAAATATTATCATTCCGCGTGAGCTTGTTATGCGGCTCAATGAGAAAGCAGAGGAATACAAGGTATCTCCCGGAGTTTTTTATATGCTCGCACTCAGGACATTCATTGCCGCAAAGTCCGATAGCGAGGATGTTGTTTTTAACACTATAATGGCCCGCCGCTCCACTCTTCTGCAGAAGAAGTCCGGCTGCTCCATTGCAAACGCTCTTCCTTTCCGTACAAAGATCGATGGAACTACCGTTTTCGGCGATGCTGTACATTGCCTGTCTATTTCTCTGCAGGAGCTGTATAAGCATTCAAGCTTCCCCTGCGAGGACGCTTTTGCGATGCTCGGCAAGTCCAGCAAGTCCGGTACGATCACTGCCGCCGATCCTGCATCCATCACTTACCAGCCCTATTTCAAGTTTGGAGATACTTCGTTGGAGTACACTGTTGAGCGAGTCTCTCCCGGTAAGTCCATGAGCAGGTTCTATCTCTCCATTATGCCTTATGACAATACCGGTAATATGTACGGCAATTACGAGTTCTTCCTTGATGCCTACAGCTATGAGGATATAAGCTATTTCCATTCCTTCATGCTGAAGTTTGTTGAGGCCGGTATTCAGAACCCCGAAAAGACCATCGACCAGCTTGTTTCGGAGTGTATGTAAGAGCGTATTATTACCCTTTGATACTTCTGCTCTATTTAATTGTTTACCGAAAGTTTATTGTACATCGGGGGAGATAGTTGTATAATAACAGCATAAGATAAACGAGGTGTCTGCTATGTATATTGATTTCACTTACATTATTCTTGTGCTGCCGGCTGTTATCCTCTCCCTGTGGGCAAGCGCAAATGTTAAAAACACCTATGCAAAATACTCCAAGGTGCATAATTCCCGCGGACTTACGGCAAATCAGGCCGCCCGCAGAGTTCTGGACGCAAACGGCCTGAGAAATGTGATGATAATGACCACTCCCGGCGAGCTGACTGACCATTTCGACCCGAGCTCGAATGTCGTATACCTGTCCGAGAACGTTGTAAACAGCACCTCTACCGCCTCCGTGGGCGTGGCCTGCCATGAGGTCGGTCACGCGATCCAGCACGCGCAGAACTACCTGCCTGTGAAGATCAGGACGGCCATCGTTCCTGTGACTAACTTCGGCGCGAAGATATCTATCCCTCTGGTGCTTATCGGCCTGCTTCTGGCCTCCGTGTCAAAGACATTCATAACCGTGGCATATATCGGTGTACTGTGCTTTGCCCTGAGTGCGGTTTTTCAGCTTGTCACTCTGCCTACGGAGTTTGATGCCAGCCGCAGAGCCATGTCCTCTATCGAGGAGCTGAACCTGCTGGACAGTGAAGAACAGAAGGGTGCCCGTAAGGTACTCAGAGCCGCGGCGCTTACCTATGTTGCCGCTCTTGCTGTGACGATCATGCAGCTGCTGCGGCTGATAGTGATGGTCAGCGGGAACGGCAGGAGAAGATCATAACCATTAAGGCAACACCGCATAATACGCCTGCGGCATCTACCGGATAAAATGTGCTCTGATTTAGTCACTTTTTCTTGCAATACACAAAGTATTCCCGCAAAAAAGTGCCGTCATCAGAACCCATTTTTTCTCGGTAGCTGCTCTTGCCGCATTATGCGGTGTTGCCTTAAGTCAGGGGTCAAAAAATCCCTGACTTTTTTATTATTCTGAGCGGTTTTCCAAAAACAGCTTGACCCGTTCCGGGCTCGCGGGTATACTGATGTTAATTATTAACCGGGAGGTTGCAGAGATGTTTTATTTCAATCACTTTAATTTCAACGTTCTCGATCTGGAGCGCAGTCTCAAATTTTATGACGATACTCTCGGGCTGAAGCCTGTGAGGACTAAAGAGGCTTCTGACGGCAGCTTCAAGCTGGTGTTTCTCGGCGACGGCGTGACTGACTTCAGCCTTGAACTCACATGGATGCGTGACCGCAGGGAGCCCTATGATCTGGGCGAAGCGGAGTTCCACCTTGCCTTCAAGACAAAGGACTTTAACTCTGCCTATGAGAAGCACAAGGAGATGGGCTGCATCTGCTTTGAAAACCCCTCAATGGGAATATACTTTATCGAAGACCCGGACGGCTACTGGATAGAGATCGTCCCCGAAAGATAATACAAGGAGAATTACTATGAAAACTGTATCTACCGTAAACGCTCCCGCCGCCATCGGACCCTATTCTCAGGCGCAGATAGTAAACGGTCTGGTCATCACCTCGGGCCAGATCGGTATTGACCCCGCCACCGGCAGCCTGTGCGAAGGACTTGAAGCACAGTGCGAGC
>JAZUJF010000008.1:0-3414 GCA_045642585.1 Candidatus Limivicinus sp. | reverse complement strand
TGGGTTCTGATGACGGCACTTTTTCGCAGGAATACTTTGTGTATTGCAAGAAAAAGTGACTAAATAAGGGCACATTTTATCCGGTAGATGCCGCAGGCGTATTATGCGGTGGTGCCTTATATAAAAAGCGGCACAGGATTTCAACACATCCTATGCCGCTTGTTCACTGTGTGATATTAAAAACTATACCGATCCAAAATCAGGGAAAACCTCACTCTTTACGCCCGACACTCTCGATCAGGCATACCGCGTGGGCCGCGATGCCGAGTCCCTCGCCGGAGAAGCCAAGTCCCTCCTCGGTGGTGGCCTTAATCGACAGCTGTGATACATCTATGCCCATTGCCGCCGCTACCCGCTCGCGCATAAGTGGGATGTGGGGTGCAAGCTTTGGGCGCTGGGCGATCACGGTGCAGTCGGCGTTCCCGATCCTGTATCCGTGCTCGGACAGCACTCTGCACACCTCAGCCATAAGCGCCAGACTGTCAGCGCCCAGATATTTATCGTCATTGTCGGGGAACAGATGGCCTATATCCCCCAGCGCTGCCGCGCCAAGCAGGGCATCCATCAGCGCATGGGTCAGCACATCGGCATCCGAGTGGCCCAAAAGCCCCTTTTCATAGGGTATCTCCACGCCGCCCAGAATCAGCTTTCTTCCCTCCACCAGACGGTGGACATCATAGCCATGCCCGATACGCATGAAATTCACCTCTGCTCTTTAGAATATCTGCGGCCCGGGAAACATCCTCCGGGGTAGTGAGCTTTATGTTGGTCTCCTCGCCCTCGACAGCCTGAGCCTTGACCCCCATTCGCTCAATTGCGGCGCAGTCGTCGGTTATGTCCGCGCCATCAAAGGCGGCCTTTGTCAACGCGCCCTTTATGAGATCGGAATGGAAAACCTGCGGGGTCTGGACACGGTAGGTGTGGGCTCTGTCAACCGTGGCGGTGATGAAGCCCTTGTCGTCAACAGCCTTCAGAGTGTCGGTGCTCTTCAAGGCAGGGACAGCGGCCATATTCTTAGCAGCGGCGAGGATAACCCGCTCAATAAGCTCATTTGTCACAAGAGGTCTTGCGCCGTCATGTATGGCGATAAGCTCCGCCCCGCATTTAACGGCCGACACGCCCGCAAGACTGGACGCGGCACGGGTGGCGCCGCCTGACAATACCTGAGTGGTCTTGCCGATACCGTATTTGCGGCAGAGTCCCGCCACCTCCATTACCTTTTCACTTCTTGTAACCACAACTATTTCATCCACAAGGGGGCACTCCTGAAAGGCAAGAAGAGTGCGCGCAAGAACCGGCATATCACCCAGCTCCATGAGGATCTTGTCCTCACCCATACGCTCTGAGCTGCCTGCTGCCAGCACAACTGCCGAACACTTCGGCTGCTTTTCCTTTTTTACGAACAGACCCATACTGTACCTCCCTGCAACACTTATAACCAAAAACCAAGTACCGGGTACTGAGAACTACCCCTTCAGCTGTCTCTTTCTGAAGAAGTTCTGCATACCGTCCTCTATCTCGTCAAGGTGACCGAGCATCTTTCCCGCTCCGTAGGCAGCGCAGGAAACCGCGTCGTCAACAACGACGGTACGGATACCGGTGCTTCGCTCTATAAGACGGTCGATGCCGTAGATAAGGCTGCCGCCGCCGGACATGATAATTCCGTTCTTCTCCAGATCGCCCACCAGCTGGGGAGGCGTGCTCTCCAGGACGGAGTGAATTGTCTCCAGTATCTTGTTCATAGGCTCTATAAACGCCTCTATAAGCTCGGTAGAGGAGACGGACGCAGAGCCCGGCAGGCTCTTTATCGCATCACGACCCTTGACCTCCTCATAGCTCACATCCGGACGCTGGATAACACAGCCCACGGAGCACTTGAGCTTCTCGGCATCGCTGAGACCGATCACCAGATCGTACCTGTTCTTGATGAACTTAACGATCGCCTCGTCAAAGCTGGCACCGGCCACCTTAATGGACTGGCACTCCACGACGCCGCCGGAGGAAACAATGGCCACCTCGGTGGTGCCGCCGCCGATATCTATAACCATGTGTCCGTCAGGCTTGGAGATGTCCACACCCGCACCCAGAGCGGTGGCCACGGCGGACTCCAGCAGATAGACCTTTCTCGCGCCGGCCTCGATGCAGGCGTCGATCATGGCGCGCTCCTCAACGCCGGTGATGCTGCTGGGTACACAGGCCAGCACGCAGGGCTTAAAGAGTGAGAAGGAGGTTATGCGGCTCACAAGCTCACGGAGCATCTGGGCAGAGATCTCGTAGTCGGAGATAACACCGGCATTTACGGGATGGATGGCCACAATGTTGGCCGGAGTGCGGCCCATCATCTTCTGGGCATCCAGACCGATCTTCAGGATCCTGCTGGAAAACTTGTCAACCGCCACAACAGAGGGCTCTCTCGCCACAACGCCCTTGCCCTGAGCAAAGAGCATGGTGGAGGATGTACCCATATCAACAGCTATATCGCGCTCAAATATATTCATCTATTCGCTCCTAAAATATGTGTATTAACCACGGCCTCTGGCAACGGAAAGAGCAGTCACCTGACTTGCTCCCGCTCTTTTCAGAACTCCCGCAGCCTCGTTCACGGTTGAGCCGGTGGTAATAATATCGTCTATAAGCAGTATTCTCATGCCCCGAACGAGCTGTGCATCCGTGCAGACATATACGCCCCTGACATTCTTTTCCCGCTCCCTTGCATCCCTGCGTGTAGACTGGGGCGGGTTGTTCCTTATCTTCTTCAGAAGTTTTTTACAGGCTATGCCCCGCTCTGCGGCCACAAATCCGGCCAGCATTCCAGCCTGATCAAAGCCCCGGCGGAGCTTTCTCCTGTGACTCAAAGGCACCCATGTAATAATATCGCAGGAAATACCGTTTTCGTCAATACATTTTGACATAAAATCAGCAAGTGCGCGTGATTTTGCCTGCCGTTTTCCGAATTTATACCGCAGAAGCGTCTCCCGCACGACGCCCTCGTAATAAAAGGGACTGAAAATGCCGTCAATGTTCTTTGCCCTGTAATTAAGCTGCTGGCCCTGGGCAAAGGGCAGCTTTCTGCGGCACGCGATACAGGCGTCCCGCTCATTATCATCCAGCAGCGCACCGCAGAAAACACACTTGGGCGGGTACAGCAGGTCTAATATTATGTTAACCAAATCTCCGGCGTTCATTGGACTCCGCACAGTTTTCTAAGCCTGACTCTCAATGCGGTGTAGCGCCGTGAGACACGGTAATTATCTATCATCTGATATGCGGTCTGGTCATCGCCCACCATAATGAGCAGGCTCTTTGCTCTGGTGACGGCGGTATAGAGCACTCCCCTTGTCATAAGCATCTGGGAGGATGAGGACAGTGAGAGAATTACGGCTCTGTACTCGCTGCCCTGGGACTTATGTACGG
>JAZUJF010000007.1:0-5148 GCA_045642585.1 Candidatus Limivicinus sp. | reverse complement strand
GCTGCCCGCTGCGGAATGAGTGTATTGCTGGCCGAAAGATCCTTCTGCCTCGGGGGAATGATGAGCTCCGGACTTATGAGCAAGATCGCCATTGCCCCCCAGAATAACGGCATAGCGGTCGAGCTGATAAAAAAGATGGATGCTCTCAATGGCACCAATTACCTTGACAGCCGCCCTGAGGTCCCAATCGACCCGGAAAGCGCCAAGACCGTTCTTGATGAGACGGTCATCGGAGAATGTGGGGTGGATGTGCGCTTCGGTACGGTTATTTCCGGCGTTGTGAAGACAGGCCGAAGAATTGATTATGCGCTTGTTTCCTCTCTTGACGGCGAACAGGCCGTCAGGGCAAAGTATTATATAGACTGTACCGGTGACGGACAGCTTGGCTTTCTGTCGGGCTGCCGGTGCATGAGTCAGACAGGGGAGGAGTATTCTTCCTCGCCCACACTGATGTTCCGTATCGCAAACTGCGATATTGAAAAGACTCTCCGCTTTATGGAGAGTGACCCGGAGTTTTTTGAACCCGAATATGTTGAATATAAACGGCACATTATGCCCGTCAGCAAGGTCAGATACAACTGGAATAATGAGCTGTATTCCAATATAACCGATTTCGTGAAGTTCATAAGGCTGAAATGCGCCCAGAACAGAGATAAATTCCCGGAGGCTGACGAGGAGATACTGCTTCGCCGGGGTCTGCTGCTTATGAATCAGCCGGAAAAGAACCATGTGCTTGTAAATTCAACCACCGTGAGCAAATTCCACGGCGACACCGCTTCGGAGGTCAGCCGTGCCATGGTGGACTCCCGTCATCAGTGCCGGGTCATGGCAAGGTTTCTGAAAGAATTTGTCCCCGGCTTTGAAAATTCCTACATCCACGACACCGCCGGACAGCTTGGCGTCAGAGAGTCCCGGCGCATCATGGGCGACTACATCTTCACTCAGGAGGATGTGGAAGCTCTGAGGAGGTTTGATGACGGCATCTGCTCCAACCACGGCGGAGTTGAGATACACAGGGGCGGACAGTCCAACGGCCTTGAGATCCGTGAGCTGGGGGACAGTGACTTCTATGATGTGCCGTACAGATGCGTGATCGCCGCCGACTTCGACAATATGTTCATGGCCGGTCGCTGCTTCAGCGCCACACATGAGGCACTTTCCGCCGCCAGAAATATTGCCTATTGCTGTGCTCTGGGAGAGGCCTGCGGAAATGCCGCGGGTCAGCTTGTACAGCGGGGCAGGTCAAATGTCCGGGATATAAACATTACCGCCCTTAGGGCAGCCGTAAAGAACAATCTTGGTTAATACTAATGTAAGGAGAACGGAAATGCTTCTTGACGATTATGCTGTGATACTGGAAAAGACCGTGGAGAATATCCGCTCCACCCAGCGGGAGAAGATAGCCGCGTGTGCCGATATTGCGGCAAGGGTAATTGCCGGAGACGGACTGATATATGTTTTCGGCTGCGGTCACTCCCATATTCTGGCGGAGGAGACCTTCTACCGCGCGGGCGGCCTTGCCTGCGTTGCGCCGGTGTTCTATGAGCCGCTGATGCTCCATGAGAGCGCCTCTCTCAGCAGCACTCTTGAGAAGCAGGAGGGTCTTGCCGAAAAGGTGCTGGCGGAGTGCCCCATATCGGACAGGGATATGCTTATCTGTGTTTCTAATTCCGGAGTCAATGCCGTGCCGGTGGAATTTGCGAAGCTTGTGGGCGATCGCGGTATTCCGGTGGTTGGCGTGTCCTCAGACGAATACCTGACCCAGACTCCCCATAACGCGCCGGGAAAGCATCTGCAGGATGTGTGCAATATATGTATAAACAATTTCGCTCCCCACGGTGATGCCTGCCTGTTCCCGGAGGGGCTGAACGCCGGTATAACCCCGGTTTCAACAGTTGCCGGTACATATATACTCAACTCCATTCTTGCCGAGGCTGTGGAGAGGCTTTCCCGGATGGGAGTCAGCGCGCCGGTGTACACCAGCGGAAACGTGCCGGGCGGGGCTGAGAAGAATGTCGAGATGATCGCATACTACAAGCCCCGTATTCCGTCGCTCTGAGGTACTGCCGTGAAAATTACCGTGCTTGGATTACTCGGAAACTCAGTGTTTCTCTCGGTCCCGAACTTCCACCGCCCGGGCGAGACCGTGCGGGCCGAGGGAATGTACTGTGAACCCGGCGGAAAGGGGAGCAATCAGGCTGTTGCCGCGGCCCGTCTGGGGGCGGAGACGGCCTTTATCTCCTGCATGGGTGACGATCAGGTGCGCCGTGAGTGCATGGCCTTTATGGAAAACGAGGGTATAAAATGCTTCACAGAGACAACGGATAAGGCCAATTCCCCCTATGCCGCCATCCTGACCGACCCGGAGGGCGAAAATCAGGTGACCGTTTACCGCGGCTCGGCTGACTTTATTTCCCCGGAGTTCATCAGAAGCTGTGAAGAGACTATTGCGGAGTCTGATATTCTCCTGCTGAATAATGAGTGCCCCTATGAGGCAAACCTTGCGGCTCTGGATATTGCCGAAAAGTATAACATTCCCGCTATTCTTAACCCTGCGCCCTATGCCTGCCTGCCTCTTGATTATTTCAGGCGCTTCTACCTCATTACCCCCAACCGACACGAGGCGCTGAGCCTGCTGGGTATGGATGAAGCGGCTTCCCCAGAGGAAATCATCCGCGCCTTTAATGACAGGGGCTTTGACCGTGCGGTGGTCACAATGGGCGCAGAGGGCGCGGCGGGCTTTGAGGGCGACAGGATGTACCTCTGCCCGGCCATAAAGTCCGCGGCTGTGGATACGACCGGGGCGGGGGACTGCTTCAACGGCGCTCTCGCTGTGAGCATCGCTCAGGGAAAGACTCTCCCGGAGGCTATGGAGACGGCTGTCAATGCCTCGGCGATCAGCGTCAGAAAGAAATTCGTGATGCCCTCCTTGCCCACGCCGGCAGAGCTGAAGGATCAGTGGACAGACCTGAGTATCACCGTGACCAAGGTATCCCGCTAATAATTCAAATATATTCTGGTGTTATTATGACAGGAAAAAAGCTGTATTACGGCTGGATAAACCTTATTATTGTCTGGATAATCAATTTCATCAGTATAGTGCCGTTTTTCTATTCATTCGGCATAGTCGCGGAGCAGATGAGCTCCTCCATGAATATCTCCATGACCGTGGCTACCGGTGCGTATACCCTCAATACCGTGGTTTTCGCGATAATCGCGCCTCTGCACGGTAGATTTGTGGACAGGTTCAATATTAAGACCTCTATGGCTCTGGGCTTCGCCTTCGGCACTCTGGGCTATGCGGCGCTTGCCTGTCTGAGCCGCAGCGTGGCGGTGTACTATCTCGTATGGATAGTGCCAATGAGCATTTATCTGCGATTCGGCGGCGCATATGCTTCCCAGATCATCCTGTCCAAGTGGTTTTTCCGGCACAGGGGTCTTGCCATATCCCTGATCTCCGTTGCGGGCGGTCTGGGCGGATATGTGTTCAATCCGCTTTTTGAGAGCCTGCTGTCCCGCTTCGGCTGGCAGAGCGTGTGGCTGTTTCTTGCCGTCACCTCCGGCGTCGGCTTCCTGCTGACCCTGTTCTTCCTGAGAGCAGACCCGACCGAGGATGACCCGGAGCTTCACGAGGATGAAAAGATCGTTCACCGCTCCTTCCGCACGACCGACAGCTGGAGCTGCCGTGAGGTGCTGAAAAACTACCGCTTCTACCTTATTATTGTTATCCTGACCCTGAGCCAGTTCATCATGTATTCCATCTGCAACACCGGTGTACAGTATCTTATAGATTCCGGCATGGACGGTGCGGAGGCGGCGGCAAAGGTGGGCTCCTTCGCCCTTATCTCGGTCATCGGCAGACTCTTTATGGGCTGCATGATCGACCGGACAAGCGGCAGGATTCCTCTTATGGCGGGCTGCCTCATGGCCGGCGCGGGCATGATGATGCTGCGTGATGTTGATCCTTCAACTATCAACGCCGCGCTTGCTCTGGCGGCGCTCGGATACGGAATAATCATATCCTCTCCGTCCCCTATGCTGCTCAACTACTTCGGCAGCGGGGATTCGGCAAACATTATCGGCTGGTACTCAATGATCGGCTGCGGCATTTCGGCTCTCAGCCCGGTGCTGTTCGGCTATATCTATGACACCTTCCACAGCTACAGAAATGTGTGGATAATCGGCTTTGTGTTCTGCATGGTCTGCGCCGTTATTGCGCTGGTGATGAAGAGACCGGAGAAGAAAGCGGTCAGTGCTTGATGTGCACTGATAATATCAAAAAAAGACTGCGATTCTCTTTTGAGAGCCGCAGTCTTTTGGTTTACATAATTGCTTATAGTCCCTTGCCGCCGTCTATATACAGATCCTGACCGGTCATGTACTTTGACTCGTCGGAGGCCAGATATACCATCAGGGCGGCCATATCGTCGGGCTGGCCGATGTAGCGCACGGGGATGAGATTTCTTACATGCTCCTCATATGCCGGGTCGGAGAGGGCGGCCTTATTGCGGTCAGTGCGTATGGCCCCGGGGGCGATGTTGTTGACCGTGATGCTGTCGGGAGCAAGCTGTATAGCCAGATTGAGAGCAACATTGCGCAGGGCGGACTTGCTTGCGGCATAGACCAGCATGGCCTCATGGGGCTTTACCTGCTGCACGGAGCCGACGGTGATGATACGACCACAGTGATTGCGCTGCATATCCGGAACAAAGTGCTTGAGCAGCATGATGGGAGCGCGCAGATTAAGATCCATGTGGAGGTCATACTCCTCGTCGGTGATCTCGTCGAGAGTCAGGCGATGCTCCACGGAGGCATTGAGCACCAGAACATTGACATCAAGACCCATGGCCTTGACCTCGTTGTAGAGCCTGTGCGCACCGTCACGGCGGGAGAGGTCGGCATACACTACCCGGTAGTCTGCGCCCTGCTCCTCCAGAGCCCTGACAGTCTCGTCAGCGGGTGCGGAGGGCTTGGAGCAGTGCATGATAACAGTAGCGCCCTGCCGGGCCATTGCCAGAAGAGCGGCCCTGCCGATACCGCGGCTGGAGCCGGTTATCAGAACGGTTTTCCCGTGAAGATCAAACATTTTTTCTCCTTTCGATATGCATCGTTAATGTACAATTCTCTCAGGCGTATCAGCTTATGACC
>JAZUJF010000006.1:0-3996 GCA_045642585.1 Candidatus Limivicinus sp. | reverse complement strand
GGAAGGCATATAAGGCGGCACAGCTTTCATTAATTATGGTGCGCATTACAGAGAATAGTGTTACAGACCCGGATAGCGCACTCTATGTTCAAAAAAAGACCCGGTGCCGCGAAGTATCGAAGCACCGGGAATACTGCGTATTGACTTACCCGAACACGGAGAGGAGGAAGCCCGCTGCGATGGCGGAGCCTATAACTCCGGCCACATTGGGGCCCATGGCGTGCATCAGGAGGTAATTGGACTTGTTGTACCTGCGTCCCACATCCTGAGACACACGGGCCGCCATAGGCACGGCCGACACACCGGCAGAGCCGATGAGGGGATTGATCTTTCCCCCGGAGGTCTTGTACATGACTATGCCGCCGGCAAGACCGCCCACGGTGGAGATGGAGAAGGCCACAAGACCCAGGAAAATGATCTTGATGGTGTTCATATTCAGGAAGTTTTGCGCCACCATGGTCGCACCCACGGAGGTGGCAAGGAAGATGGTGACGATGTTCATCAGGGCGTTCTGTGAGGTGTCGGAGAGACGGTCGGTAACTCCGGTCTCACGGAACAGATTGCCAAGCATCAGACAGCCTATAAGGGGAGCGGTGGAGGGCAGCAGCAGAATGACAAAGGTTGCCACCACGATGGGGAAGATGATCTTCTCGGTCTTTGTCACCTCTCTGGCCTGAACCATCTTCACCTTGCGCATCTTATCCGTGGTCATCAGCTTCATGATAGGCGGCTGGATGAGGGGGATGAGAGCCATATAGGAATACGCGGCGATGGCGATGGGGCCAAGAAGCTCCGGCGCAAGCTTTGTGGTGAGATAAATTGCGGTGGGGCCGTCGGCTCCGCCTATGATGCCGATGGAGGCGGCCTGAGGGCCGGTGAAGCCCAGCAGCACCGCGCCGAAGAATGCCAGAAACACGCCCAGCTGTGCCGCCGCACCCAGAAGCAGGCTCTTGGGATTGGCAAGCAGGGGGCCGAAGTCGGTCATTGCACCCACGCGCATGAAGATAAGGGAGGGGTAGATACCGGCCTTGACACCTATGTAGAAGAAGTCAAGCAGACCGGCGTTAGACATGATATGACCGTAGGAGTGGTAATAGGGAGAGGACGCGTCAAGAAACGCCTCCCACAGCTCGGGATGGTACAGGGCGTTTTCACCCATGCCCACAAAATAAGAGAGGTTAGTCAGCAGACATCCGAAAGCGATGCCGCACAGCAGCAGAGGCTCGAACTTTCTGAATATGCCCAGATACAGCAGCACAAAGGCAATGAGTATCATGACAAGGTTCTTCCAGCCGCCCTCCGTCACAAAGAAAGCCGCAAAGCCGGATTCAAGTCCCAGCTTCTGCAGGGTAGCTAATATATCCATGCTTCCTCCTTATGCGATGACCACAAGGGGAGTGCCGGTCTCGACCACCTGACCCTTGGTGACGGCGATCTGCTGAACAGTGCCGGACCTTGAGGCGGTGATCTCGTTTTCCATCTTCATGGCTTCAAGCACGATAATGACATCACCCTCGCTGACCTTCTGCCCCTGAGTGACATTGATCTTCAGAATATTCCCGGGCATGGGGCTCTTGACCGCCTCTCCGGCGGCAAGACCCGCGGCAGGTGCGGCAACGGGTGCGGCGGCAGGCGCGGGAGCGGCAGGAGCAGGAGCGGCGGCGGCAGCGGGGGCTTTCAGCTCGTATTCGTCCACCAGCATGGCCTCGCCTGCCTCGACCTCGACCTCATAGACCTTATTGTTGAGAGTGATCTTATACTTCATCGTTTTTTATCTCCTTTATGGAAATGAATCTCAGCTCGTTCAGGGGCTTATGCAGCTGATCGGCCACGATAGCCATACACATGGCGGCGGCTCTGGGGTCGGTGTCATACAGCTTCAATTCTCCGGCGGAACCGGGTGCGGGAGCGGAGGGCACGGCGGGCGCGGGGACAGAGACAGCCTCGGCGGCCTTCTGCTTCGCGGCCTGCTTTACCATTATTCTGCCCATGAGCATCACAACGAACATCAGCAGAACAAGGCCGAAGAACACCACCGCATAGCCCAGAAACGCGGCAATACCGGCGGTGCCGACGGAAATGTTAACTAAATCTTCCATGGTTTATGCCTCCACGATAGAATACTTCACCTTACGCTCTTCCTTCTCACGGCGCTTTTCAAAGAAGCTCTCGGCTACCTGGGGGAAGGAGATATAGGAGAGTACATCCTCCTCGCATCTTGCGTCCGCGCCCAGAGCCTTTTCCGCCTTTTCAAAGGTGTCGGCGGGCATCCGGTCGGCATAGCGCCCCTCGATGGGCTTGTCGCCGCCCAGGATCTTCTCGCGCACCTCCTCGTTGATGGGGGCGGGAGTCCTGCCGTATTCGCCCCGGCAGTAGGCCTTCATCTCGGCGCCCACATTCTTATAGCGCTCACCTGCCAGAACATTCTGCACGGCCTGAGTGCCCACAAGCTGACTGGTGGGAGTCACAAGAGGGGGATAGCCCATGTCGGCTCTCACTCTGGGAGTCTCAAGAAGTGCCTCCTCGTACTTGTCCAGAGCGCCCAGCATTTTCAGCTGGCTCAGAAGGTTGGACAACATTCCGCCGGGGATCTGGTAGGTCAGACACTTGGTATCTGTGGCCATTGAGATTGGATTGAGCGTGCCGTCCGAGAGCGCCTCGGCCCGCACAGGCTTGAAGAAGTCGGCCATTTCGGAGAGCTTCTTCTCGTCCAGACTAACATCATAGCCCAGCTCCCTGAGGGCGTAGAACATGGTCTCGGTGGCGGGCTGGCTGGTGCCGCCGGAGAAGGGGGAGATGGCGGTGTCGATAACATCCGCTCCCGCCTCGACCGCCTTGAGATATGTCATGAAGGCAAGGCCGGTGGTGGAGTGGGTATGCACTACAACGGGCAGATCGACGGCGTCCTTGATGGCGGAGACCAGATCGTAGGCGCACTTTGGGGACAGGATGCCAGCCATATCCTTTATGCAGACGGAGCTCACGCCCATCTGTGCCATTTCCCTGACCTGCTCAACATACTTCCGGAGAGTGTGCACGGGGCTTGTGGTGTAGGAGATAGTGCCGGAGGCCATAGCGCCGGACTTTACGGTCTCCTCGATGGCGACTTTAAGGTTGTCCACATCGTTGAGCGCGTCGAATATGCGGATGATGTCGATGCCGTTGCGGACTGATGCCCTTACGAAGCGGCGGACGATATCGTCGGGATAATGCTTATAGCCCAGAATATTCTGACCCCGCAGAAGCATCTGGAGCTTTGTATTGGGCATGGCGGCGCGGATCTTTCTCAGCCGCTCCCAGGGGTCCTCGTTGAGAAAACGCAGGCACACATCAAAGGTCGCGCCGCCCCACATCTCAACGGAATAGAAGCCGGCCTCATCCATCGTGTGAAGGATCGGCTCAAACTTCTCATAGGGCAGGCGGGTGGCGATAAGAGACTGGTTCGCGTCCCGCAGAACGGTCTCGGTAAACTGTACTTTCTGCATGGTTCCTCCTTATAATGAAATTTCAATAGACCCGATTAACAGGATAAACAGCGAATTCAATTTTTGTTTAGCGTATTATATCACGGCGATGCTGTCAATTCCATATGGAAAAAGCACTAATCTTAAAGCTTTACGGGATTTGAACAGGCGCGGGGTTTTGTGCATATTACTGTGAAAGCTATGCTTTGAAAGAGCAACAAGGCTTCCCCCCCCTCAGAAGTGGACTGCGGTAAAATTCAACTCTGCGCGAAGGGGAAAACCTCATCCACCGCAAGCGGTCCCCCTTCCCCTTCTGCGGAAGGGGAAGGCATGTAAACCGCAAGCGGGTCTCGCTGCGGCTCGGTCACCTCGCGGCTCCGGACTGCCCCCGGCAGTCCATTCACCGAATTGCACCGTTGAAGCGGAGCTTTCAATTTTAACATTGCGCAATGTCTGGCGTTTTTTACGGGAGACCTCATCCGTCACGGGCGGCGGGCGACAGATTGAGATTACACATATTCTCCAGCGTCCG
>JAZUJF010000005.1:0-4955 GCA_045642585.1 Candidatus Limivicinus sp. | reverse complement strand
CTCCAGAAAAACAAACAGGCCCTGCTTATAATCGTCAAGGTGGTATATATCCTTGATGTTGATGTATTTGGAAACCTTGAAAATACATTCATCTTCCCAACAGCCGGCAATCAGAGCACCGTCGGAATACACGGCAATAACGGGAGCGGTGTGGGAATGAGAGCCGTAAATATATCGGTAGCCGTTTGTTACCGCGTAGTCAGCGATCTCACGGTACTCATTGTCTGCGGACTCCTGACAGGCGGCCTTGATCTGTGGGGAGTAGCTGAAATAGATATTGGCAGCAGAAAGACAGCACAGAATGAGCAACAGTGCATTTTGCCGCTGTGGGCGAAGCCCGGCAGACACGATCAGAAGCGAAAGGGACGGAAGAAGATAATAAATAAAAATGTAGATCGGACGGAGCTTGACACTCGTGACGAAAGAAGAAAGAATAACCGCCAGAACAGAGATCACACTAATGAGCCACAGATAGTGTTTTTCATTCGGTTTTTTGCAGATATCCCTGAACAGAATGATAGTTGCCGCAATGACTGTTCCGGTGAGCAGCAGGAACATCAGAGCAAAGAACCAGCCGTTTTCACCGCGTACATACTCATATCCGGTGACGGTGGAGAGGGCCTTGTGAACATCCCGCAGCTTACCCGAAATACTCGCCCCCTGGAAAATGGAGGCCCCCTCATAAATCGTATTTCGAGTCACATTCAGACCTTTTGCAAAGAGAAGACCCGCCAGATCAGCAAGCAAATAACCGCCTGTCCGGAAACAGGAACGGCTCTTCAGCTGTTCTTTTAAAGATTTCCCGGAAATTCTGCCGGAAACGATCCGGAGAACTTCAAAGCAGAGTACCGGCAGGACACAGACACAGGTGTGCCGCAGACTTTGGATGCCCATGCAAAAACATAGAAACAGCGCCAGAACAAACGGAAAAGCCCGCGCCCGCTCATTCGAAAAGGAGCGCACATAGTCACCGAGAACAAAACAGTAGCTGATCAGATAACAGGCGTAATAGCTGCACATCACGAAGAAGAGCTGTCCATCCTCCCTCGTGACGGTGTTCGGCCCGAAGACCGCGGCCGTGAACATAAGCAGTGCGGCCATGCGGAGCGCCCGTGAGCGGACAAAGGGCCGGATCATCCAGTCCAGCGAGAGAAGAACAAGCAGAGACATAATCGTGGTGGCCAACGCCATGCCGATATTCATGCTGCCGGTAATGCCGTAAAAAAGGGCGGCCAGAGCCGGAGTCGCAAGGACATAGAGCTGATTGCCGAAAAGATAGTTCTTCGGGAACAGGGTCTTCTGCTCCCACATCAGACGGGCGACCAGCGTGTCCACATACATATCTGAAGTACAGAAATCCTCGAAACCGCAGAAATTTATGATCCCGAAGCCGATCAGATAACACAGCAGCACAGCGGCTGCCAAGAGCGAGAAGATAAGTTCGGTATTCAGTTGTCGTCTATTTCGAGATAATGTTTTCATAGCTTTTTCAGTTTACATTTTGTCGCAGGAATTGTCAAGAATACGGAGCCTGTTGACAGTAGGGACCGGAAAATTTATACTATATAAGATATTACTTGGATCGGAGTATAGAATATGCTTACAGTAAATGATCTTTCCATGCAGTTTGGTTCCTCGGTGCTGTTTTCCCGTGTCGATCTGCAATTTACCGCGGGCAACTGCTACGGCATCATAGGTGCCAACGGAGCGGGAAAGTCCACCTTTATCAAGATCCTCTCCGGAGAACTGGAGCCTACGTCCGGCAGTGTCACGCTGGATCCGAAACGCCGTATGTCGGTGCTCAAGCAGAACCAGAGCCTGTATGATGATTATACGGTGCTGGATACCGTCATTATGGGCAATCAGCGCCTGTACGACTGCGGCAAGGAGAAGGACGCCATCTACGATAAACCGGACTTCACCGATGAGGACGGCATACGTGCCGCCGAGCTGGAGGAGGAATTCGCGGAGCTGGGCGGCTGGGAGGCCGAGAGCGATGCGGGCCGTATTCTGCAGGGACTCGGGGTGGATGTCTCCCTGCATCAGAATTTGATGCGTGACACGGACCCGCGTCTGAAGGTGAAGGTCCTGCTGGCGCAGGCCCTGTTCGGACACCCGGATGTCATTCTGCTGGACGAACCAACCAACAACCTTGACCTCGCCAGTGTGGTGTGGTTGGAGGATTTCCTCATGGATTATGAGGGCACGGTGCTGGTCGTCAGCCATGACCGCTATTTCCTCAACAACGTCTGTACGCATATCGTGGATATCGACTACGGCAAGATCAAGATGTATGTCGGCAACTACGACTTCTGGTATGAGTCCAGCCAGCTGATCCAGAAGCTGATCAAGGATCAGAACAAAAAGGCAGAACAGAAGATCCAGGAGCTGCAGACCTTTATTGCCCGCTTTTCTGCCAATAAGTCCAAGTCCCGTCAGGCCACCTCCCGGCGGAAGCTGCTGGATAAGATCACGGTGGAGGAGCTGCCTGCCTCCGGCAGACGCTATCCCTGGGTCGGCTTCAAGGCCCTGCGCGAGCCCGGTAAGGACAGGCTCTTCGTCACCGAAGTCAGCAAGACGGTGGATGGCGTAAAGCTGCTGGACAATGTAAGCTTCATCGTCGGCAAGGATGATAAGATTGCCCTCGTTGGCAAGAATGAGCTTGCCGTGACTATGCTCTATAAGATCCTCATGGGCGAAGAGGAACCGGATACCGGCAGTGTCAAATGGGGTGCCAGCATACAGCCGAGCTATTTCCCCAAGGATCACAACAGCTACTTTGATAACTGTGACTTTGACCTGATCGAATGGATGCGCCAGTTCTCCGAGGATAAACGGGAAAGTTATCTGCGCACCTTCCTCGGACGTATGCTTTTCTCCGGAGATGACGTTTATAAAAACGTAAAGGTTCTCTCCGGCGGCGAAAAGGTGCGGTGTATGCTGTCGCGTATGATGCTGTCGGGCGCGAACTTCCTCGTGCTGGATCAGCCGACAAATCACCTTGACCTTGAGAGCATCGCCGCGCTGAACAATGGTCTGGAGGCATTCAAGCACAACATCATTTTCTCCTGCCACGACCATCAGCTTACCCAGACAGTCGCCAACCGCATTATTGAGATCACCGATACGGGCATCATTGACCGTATGTGTACCTACGATGAATATATGCATATCAGCGATCTTGAAAATCATGCTGAAAACTGATTAAAACAAGACATTCTATGGCTTGTTTTAATAGCCGCCGCAGCGGCGTAGTTTTCGTATGAGACGCCTTTTGAAGTATTAACCGCGTTTTACGCGGCTCTTAAATGCTTCAAAAGAACTGATTAAAAATATCTATTTTTAATCAGTTAATAGTATCAGGTGAGATGAAAAAGGAAAACCGCTGCCGAATGAGAACGGCAGCGGTTTTTGATTCAAATGGGAAAAGATCAGACGGCCAGTGAGAAGGTCTCGATTGCAAGCTTTGCGATCGCTTCGACATCCTGCGTCTGTCCTTCCAGGGCGTTGTAGCTGTAAACAACAACGTCACCGGTGTCAAGGTCTTCGGCATAATAGGCACAGGCTACGTTGCCGCCGGCATCCTTATCCTTGAAGGTGTAGTATATGT
The DNA here is from genome assembly GCA_045642585.1 of Candidatus Limivicinus sp. Taxonomy (GTDB): domain Bacteria; phylum Bacillota; class Clostridia; order Oscillospirales; family Oscillospiraceae; genus Limivicinus. The sequence continues at coordinate 1,345 of JAZUJF010000005.1, read as the reverse complement.
AGTACACATCTCTGTCGCCAAGGGTGACAACAGCCGGAGCGTCGGCCTTCTTCTGGAGTTCCTTGCCAAGCTCGATCTCGGCGGCGGAAGCCATCTCGGTCAGATAATCGGAAGCGGTAGTTCCGGGAATGAGGGAAACGGTGCAGTAGGGGATGGAGGCTTCTTCACCGGCAAACACCGTGATGTTCCCGGCGGGATTCTGCATGGCCACATACTTGCTGTCGTAATCAAAGCTGATGCCGTTTACGTCGCTGGTGACGGTATAAACGCCGGAGTCAGGCTCCACACCGGTGGGAGTGACCAGCGGGTCAACAGCCTCAACAGCTTCTTCAGGCTGACTTTCTTCAGCGGGGGTCTGCCCGGCCTCAACGGGGGCGGCGTCCTCAGCCGGCGTCTCGGTCTTTCCGCAGGCGGACAGAGCGAACAGCATTACTATAGCAAGGGCCAGCGCAATAAGCTTTTTGTTCATACTTTGCGTCCTCTTTCGTATTTGATATTCACGCAAGCAAACGATGCGCAGAATTATTGTAAACCATATTATGACATTTGTCAAAAGAAAAAAACAATTGGAGCATTATAAATCCTTAAGATTTTGCCGAAAACGCTTCTTTTCGCCGAAAAGGAACTTTCTCCCAGCCTGTGCGTCTTATAAATATGGCATTTAACAGAAAGGTCTGATAAAAAATGAAGCGTAATCTGAAACAGACAGCTGTTTTCTTCCTGATCGTTTCCATGCTGATGACCCTTTGCGGCTGCGGCACGGAGGAGAATATGCCCACAACGGAGGAGCCCACGCTTGCGGCTGCGGCTGAAGCTGACCCGATCCCGGTCTCGACCGTGGATGAGCTGCTGGCTGCGATCGCTCCGAATGCGGATATCCTTATGGAGGATGGGATATATACCCTGAGTGATGCCGCTGGCTACGGTCGGGAGGACGGGGAGTATTATGAGTGGCTGGAGTGTTATGACGGTTATGAGCTCATGATAAAAAATGTGAGCGGACTGAGCATTTCCGGTGCGGGATCGGATAAGGTCACGGTGTCAGCACTGCCGAGGTATGCCAATGTCCTGCGCTTTTACGGCTGCAGCGATCTCACTCTCAGCGGCTTTACCGCCGGACACAAGGAGCTTCCGGGGGAATGTGCGGGAGGTGTGCTGGAGTTTACCGGGTGCCGGAACGTGTGCATCGACAGCTGTGGTATGTTCGGCTGCGGGATCCTCGGGGTGCAGGCATCTGATTGCCGGAAGCTGCACGCCGTCAACTGTGAGATCTACGACTGCAGCTGCGGCGGTGCCTATGTGAACGGCTGCCGGGACGAAGTCGGAGGGCAAGCGGTCTTAGGAA
>JAZUJF010000004.1:0-12867 GCA_045642585.1 Candidatus Limivicinus sp. | reverse complement strand
CCGCGTTTGCCGCGATCTGCATGATGGGGGCCTTCAGAGCCTTGGCAACGATAGCGGCGCCTGTCTTTTCCTCGCCGCAGAGGGTGGCGGTCAGCTTCTCCGCTGCCTTGGACGCCAGAACATATGCGGTTCCGCCGCCGGGGACGATGCCCTCCGCAACTGCCGCACGGGTGGCGTTGAGAGCGTCCTCGATGCGGAGCTTCTTCTCCTTCATCTCGGTTTCGGTTGCGGCGCCGACCTTGATAACCGCTACGCCGCCGGACAGCTTTGCCAGACGCTCCTGAAGCTTCTCACGGTCATAGTCAGAAGTGGTGGTCTCGATCTGGCGCTGGATCTGAGCGGAACGGGCACGGATATCATCCTTTGAGCCTGCGCCGTCAACGATAACGGTGTTCTCCTTGGTGACCTTGACCTGATGAGCCTGACCGAGCATATTCATGTCGGCTTCCTTCAGCTCCATGCCGAGCTCAGAGCTGATGACGGTGCCGCCGGTGAGGATAGCGATATCCTGCAGCATCTCCTTGCGTCTGTCACCGAAGCCGGGAGCCTTGACGCAGATGCAGGTGAAGGTGCCGCGCAGCTTGTTGAGAACGATCGTTGCGAGAGCTTCGCCTTCAACATCCTCCGCAATAATGAGGAGCTTGCGGCCGGTCTTGACTATCTGCTCCAGCAGGGGCAGGATCTCTTGAATGTTGGAGATCTTCTTGTCGGGGATGAGGTTAAGAGCATCGTCGATGACAGCTTCCATCTTGTCGGTATCGGTGACCATATAGGGGCTGAGATAGCCGCGGTCAAACTGCATACCCTCGACTACATCGCTGTAGGTCTCGGCGGTCTTGCTCTCTTCAAGAGTGATAACACCGTTCTGGCTGACCTTCTCCATAGCCTCTGCAATGAGGGAGCCGATCTTGTCGTCACCGGAGGAGATAGCACCTACGCGGGCGATGTCCTTGGAGCCGTTCACGGGCACGGAAACTTCCTTAATGGCCTCAACTGCCGCGTCGGTGGCTTTCTGTATACCCTTTTTCATTATCATGGGGTTTGCGCCCGCGGCCAGATTTTTCAGACCCTCGCGGATCATAGCCTGTGCAAGAACTGCCGCGGTGGTGGTGCCGTCGCCGGCGACATCATTGGTCTTGGTGGAGACTTCCTTTATGAGCTGTGCGCCCATATTCTCGAAAGCGTCCTCAAGCTCGATCTCCTTTGCGATGGTCACACCGTCGTTGGTGATCAGAGGAGCGCCGAACTTCTTGTCCAGTACAACATTGCGGCCCTTGGGTCCAAGGGTTATCTTAACGGTATCGGCCAGCTGATCAACGCCGCGCTCGATAGCCTTTCTTGCTTCTTCACCGTAAATAATCTGCTTTGCCATAATAATTCTCCTTTTTGATTACTCAATAACTGCCAGAATGTCAGACTGACGGACGATAGTGTACTCCACATCCTCCAGCTTCACCTTGCTGCCGCTGTACTTGCCCACAAGCACCTTTTCGCCGGCCTTGACGATCATCTTGACATCGTTGCCTTCAACCATACCGCCGGGGCCAACCTCTACCACCTGATATACCTCCGGCTTTTCCTGCGCGGATGCGGTGAGGAAGATACCGGAAGAGGTGCGTTCCTCTGCGGCGTCCTGCTTCAGGACTACTCTGTCAGCCAATGGTCTTAGCTTCATTCTCATATACCTCCAAAAAAATAATAAACAAAAATCAAAACCGTTAGCACTCTTTACTGTTGAGTGCTAACGGTGCTTATAATAACACAGTTTTTATTTTTTGCAAGACCCTAAACGGAAAAAACTATTAATTATATTTGAATTTTTTTCCTGCGGCAGCACCGCACAGGAAGGCAGGAGCGTTTACCGGGAGAAAACGGGTGATCATAACGGCACTTTTTTGCGGAAAAGCTTTGTATTTTGCAGGAAAAAGCGAATTGATCCGGGACGATATATACGACAGATGCCGCAGGTGTATTACCCGATCATGCCTAAGCTCTCAATCCAGGAACGTTGAGTTCCTGGGGGTGATAAGATTCAGCGCTTTGGGTATCAGCTTCATGACGGCTTTTTTTGTATACATGGCTTCGCCGTCAACATTGACCACATTTTCTTCCTCAAACTCAACTGTTATGCCGTCGCCTTTATGGTGATATATCAGATGCGGCATTTCATCGGCTCTGCCCGAGGCATATTTACCGATAAGGGCAAGGAATGTGAGTATACCCACCTTCTTAACGACCAGAATATCAAGCTCTCCGTCATCCGGCATACTTGTGGGACACGGATTGAAGCCGCCCCCGTAAAATCTTCCGTTGCACACACAGGCGAGAGTGATCGGCTCTGAGTAGGTAATGTCGTTAATCGTTATCTTCATGTTTGTTGTGACGCCCTTAAAGACATTGATGAGAGCGGAGATCACATAGGCTGTCGCACCGCCGACGATGGGAAGATCGGAGTATTTATGGACATCTATACCGATCCTCGCATCAATACCCACAGAACAGATGTTTGCGGAATATCTGCCGTTGCACTCTATGAGGTCGATCTTGCGCACATCGCCATCAAGCACAGCGTTCAGATCGCGGAACAGATCCTTCTCCTCACCGAACATACGGCAGAAGTCGTTCCCGGTTCCTGTGGGGAAGGGGCATACGGCCACATTATCCATAAGGGCAGCGCCGCATACACATTCGTTAAAGGTGCCGTCACCGCCGCAGGCATATACTCTGAGCTCCTCACCTGATGCGCCTTCTGCGGAGATTTTTGCAGCGGCATCCATAGGGGATTTAGTCACATAGATCTCATAGGTATCACTGCGAGAGGAAAAGGCCTGTTTGACAATGGCGCAGATCTCATCCGTATGATTTTTGCCGCCGGCGATGGGGTTGACTATAAAAAGGTGCTTCATGATAACTCTCCAGTATTATTTGAAGTACATAAACAGGTCACATTTGATCATGCCGTTATAGAGCTTGCGCTTCCTGTCCGCCTGTTTCCCGAAGCAGCGCTCAAACTCCGTGTGGGATGAGAGCAGGTACAGTGACCAGTTCTCAGTGTTCTGCCATGCCCTGCCGAATCCGCGATACAGCTCCTCGGCCTCGGCTTTTTCCATAATGCGCTCTCCGTAGGGGGGATTTGTAACTATTATTCCCCGCTCTGTCCTGCGGTCAAAGCTCATAGCGTCCAGCTTCTCAAAGCTTATAATATCGGCAACACCAGCTCTCTCTGCATTGCATTTGGCAATTTCAAGAGCTTTCGAGTCAATGTCAGAGCCGAAAATACGGTAATCACCGTTAAATTCACGGCTTCTCGCCTCATCGGCGGCTTCTTTCCACAGCTGTCTCGGAACACCGCGCCATGCCATAGCCGAAAACTCACGGCAAATACCGGGAGCGCGGTTTTTCGCTATCAAAGCGGCTTCAATAGGGATCGTGCCGCTGCCGCAGAACGGGTCGCAGAAATCTCCTCTGCCGTTGTAGCGGGAGAGCTTTACCATAGCGGCGGCCATAGTCTCCTTGAGCGGAGCCGCGTTATGAGCCGGGCGATAGCCTCTCTTGTGGAGACCTGCGCCGGAGGTGTCGATACATACAGATACTCTGTCCTTCATAATGGAGAACTGGATCTGGTACAGCTCCGCAGTCTCGGGAAACCAGTCCAGCCGGTACACGCTTTTGAGTCTTTCAACAACTGCCTTTTTGATGATCTTCTGGCAGTCAGAGACAGAGAAAAGCTTGGAATTAAGGCTGTATCCCTTTACCGGGAAAGCCCCGTCTCTGGGAATTATGCTCTCCCATGGCAGAGCCTTTGTCTTTTCAAACAGCTCGTCAAAGGTAAAAGCGTCAAACTGCCCCAGCTCAATAAGCACACGCTCACCGATGCGCAGGCAGATATTGGCCTTGACCATATCCCTCTCGTCTCCGGTGAAGTATACCCGTCCGTTCTCAGAGACAACATTATTCATATTAAGCCGTTTCAGCTCGTCGGCAATAGGGCCTTCAAGCCCAAGCAGACAGGGGACACAAAGCTTATAGTTCATTATAAACTCCCAAAAAACTTAAAACCTTTGAAATAATACTACTTCCTGAAATAATTGTAAACTCTGAATTTGTTAAAATAATATAAAAACGATGAAAATTGCATAACAAGTCCGGATCACTTATTCGGCACCGCGGTAGCAAAGTAGACAATATCGCTCTGGGCGCGCTCAACGCCGAACTGTACAGGATTAATAAGCTCGTTATTGATGATTATACTGCCTGTCTGTCCTCCGTCCAGGGTATAGGCATTAATGCAGCCGTGACGGATAATAGAGTCGGCGGCCTGTCTCAGAGTCACATAAACATAGTAATCGGGAGACTGGCAGTTTATTGTCATTGCCAGATAGTGGAGCTGACCAAGCTGACCGATGGCGCACCGGGCGTATGTATCACGAACTTCGCCCAGCGGATAGTCATAGGGAGTCACATCCGTACAGTTATCGACTATAACAGGGCCGAAGCACAGTGAGAACATGATGTTGTTCTCGTCCACAAAATCCTGTGCTTTCTCAATGTCGGAAAACTGTCCCGGCTCACTGAACAGCATATCCCCGTTTGCGTCGAAATAGCAGGTCTGACCGTAGGTGAGGCTGCCCCCCAGCACCTGACCGTCATATACATGGACGCCGTATATTCTGTCAGGATGGTCGTAGAAGTCACCGCTTACAGCGGAAACTGCATTTGCTTTGGCGGCAAGCTCGGTGGGGTAGTAGTATATCTGCTTAAAGTATGTGTCGTCGGCAAGCTTTCTTCTGAGCTGGGTGGCATCGCCGAGGATAGTCTCGCAAAAGGTGCCTACGGCGCCATGCTCACATTCCTGCCAGACAATGGAAAGAATACTGTCATCGAGGTAGTATCTGATGGATGTTCCGGGAATGAGCTCCTTGTTCACATTCCAGTCCAGCTTCTGACCGTTTATCAGTCTCTGAGCCTGAGGCGTTTCAATAATTGCCTGAACCTCCATAGGGTCTTCGGTTTCACCAAAGAGTGACCGGTCGGGAATCGGTGCAGGGCTTACCCAATCGGGAAGGGAGTATTTAAAATCAATATACTCAAGCTTTCCGCAGGCTTCCTCAAATCCGGGTCTCGGCTCGGAGGGCTTAAGGAGCAGGGAAGAGAAGTCGAGAGGATTATCCAGCGTCCATATGCCGTCGGAATAGCTGAGCGAAGCGGTGACGGTAGTTGTCCGGCAATATCCGTTTCCGTTCTCTATGCGCTGATTAAGAGCGGCGTCATATGCTTTTTCAAGCAGATCCTGACGGAAGGTATCATCCTCGTTGTATATCTCATCCCGCCTTGATGCGTTTTCCACACGGCTCACAAGTATTGCCTGAATATCGCTTTCCATATTGGCGACGAGTGCTCCGTAGTCGGGGGTGTCAAAAAGCACATCCTGAGACGCAGTTCTGAACGATGAGTTCATCTGCCCTGAGAGGCCGTAGGATGTATTATTGCGTCCAAAATCGTTTATGAGGGCGTTTTCACCGTCAGGAACAGCGGCTATAATATCCGACAAGGCTTTATTGAGGGCGTCTGAGGGATCAGAGTTCGGCTTCAATATGAAGTAACACGCTGCCGCAATGATCACAGCGACAGCGGCGGCGACAGCTATTATCGGTTTAAGACTGCGTTTTCTGGCGTGCATTCCAATATCTCCAAAGAATTAAAAGTCTACCAATTTTACACTTTGACCCATTTGTTCGTCAAGGGAAAACCTTGCAAATCGTAAAGAAAAAATGTATTATATAAACATAGATAATATCGGGGTGAAGAAATGATTTTTGATACCCACGCTCACTATGATGACGATGCGTTCGCGCAGGACAGAGATGAGCTTCTGAACAGCCTTTTTGACAAGGGTGTTGGCTATATTATAGACCCCGGGTGCGATCTTGAAAGCAGCCGTGCGGCGATCAGCCTTGCGGAGAGGTATAAAAACATCCATGCCGCCGTAGGGTTTCATCCGGAGGAGCTTGAAAAATACAATGAAACAGGTTATACTGAAATGCAGGCTTTGGCATCACACCCAAAATGTGTGGCCATAGGGGAGATCGGCCTTGACTACTACTGGGATGACACCCGCAGGGAAGAGCAGAAGGCCCTGTTCCGCCGTCAGATCGGGCTTGCCCTCAGTATGGATAAGCCTGTTATTATCCATGACAGGGAGGCCCACGGCGACTGCCTTGAGATCGTTCGTGCCTACCCGGAGCTCAGAGGTGTTTTCCACTGCTATTCCGGCTCAGCTGAAATGGCAAAGGAGCTGCTGTCAAAAGGCTGGTATCTTGGATTTGACGGTCCGATCACTTATAAGAACGCCAGAAAAGCCATCGAGGTTCTGGAAATATGTCCCCTTGACCGAATACTGCTCGAAACAGACAGCCCGTACCTCAGTCCCGTCCCGGTGAGAGGGAAAAGAAATGACTCCGGAAATCTCCGCTATGTTTGTCAGAAAGCCGCGGAGGTGAAGAATGTAAGCACCGAGGAGATAGCAAGAGTCACCTGTGAAAACGCTAAAAGATTGTTCAATATAGATTGATCTTTTTAATAAAATTTAGAGAGGAGAACAGTATGAAACGCATGACTCGCGTTGCTCTTATTACGAGCGGCGGTGACTGTCAGGGACTTAACGCCGCGATTCGCGGTGTGGGTAAGGCCCTGTACGAGCACTTTGAAAACAATGTTGAGATATACGGAATGTATGACGGCTATCGCGGACTTATTGAGTGTGACTATAAGTTCATGGAGCCCAAGGATTTTTCCGGTATCATAACTCAGGGAGGAACTATTCTGGGAACATCCAGGCAGAAATTCGTTCCCGGCAAGGACATAGTGGATGATGAGGGCAACAGCCTTATTCCCGAAATGCTCCATACATACAACCGTCTGAATCTTGACTGTCTGGTTATCCTGGGAGGCAACGGCACCCAGAAGAGCGCAAAGCTCCTTATGGATGCGGGCATGAATGTGGTGACTCTACCCAAGACCATTGACAACGATATTTTCGGCACTGACACCACCTTCGGCTTCCAGAGCGCAGTTGATATTGCGACCAATGTTATGGACTATCTCCATTCCACTGCCAGCGCTCACAGCAGAGTTTTCGTTGTTGAGCTTATGGGCAGAGACGCGGGCTGGCTTACGCTGAATGCCGGTATCGGAAGCGGCGCGGATGTTATTCTCATACCCGAGATCCCCTATGACATAGAAAAGGTTGCCGCCCTTATAGAAGCCAGAAAGAAAAAGGGCAGAACATTCTCGATCGTTGCCTGTGCAGAGGGTGCGGTTTCCGTTCGTGAGAGAAAGCTCTCCGAGGACGAGAGCCGCAAGCTGAAGGAGGCCAACGCTCTTCCCTCTGTTGCGTATCAGGTGGCGGCAGATCTTGAGAGAATTACCGGACAGGACACCAGAGTTACCGTTCCCGGCCATTATCAGAGAGGCGGCCCTCCCTGCCCCTACGACAGAGTTCTTGCAACACAGTTCGGTACAAAAGCCGCCGAGCTTATCGAGAACAAGCAGTACGGCCAGATGGTCGCGATGCAGGGCGGAGTCATCACCTCTATTCCCATTGAAGAAGCAGCCAGCAAGACTAAGTTCCTGCCTGTTGACCACCCCATGATCAAGGTGGCAAGAGACATGGGCATCTGCCTCGGCGACTGATATATAGGGCAACACCGCATAATACGCCTGCGGCATCTACCGGATAAAATGTGCTCCCCTCTGTGTAAGTTCGCGTAAGCCAAATCAAAGATTTGGACGCTCACTTATGATTTAATCACTTTTTCTTGCCATACACAAAGTATTCCTGCGAAAAAGTGCCGTCATCAGAACCCATTTTCTCTCGGTATCTGCTCTTGCCGCATTATGCGGTGTTGCCATAGAATTAACCGCTGTCGAATAATGAATTCGGCAGCGGTATTTTTGTAATGTGTGGTAACTTCAGGATCATCCGATGCTGATAAGCCCAAGAACAATGAGGAATTCAGCGAAGATATAAGTCAGCATAACAGGGAAGTGGCTCTTCCACATAGTGTCCTTCTTAAACCTGACAAAGAACAGGATGGAGTCCGATGCGAAGAAGAGCATAGCCCCGACAAAGGTGATGACTGTGGCGGCGCAGGGCATACTCAACAGCTGATAGAATGCAAAACAGTTCATTGTGCCGTTGATGAGAAGATACAGGAACATCGGATAGAACAGCGCCTTAGGCAGCCAGGGCTTCAAGGCCCGGAACATCAGAATAACCGCCGCGATGTATACAGCCGCCGCAAGAACAGCCCATATTGGAGAAAAAGCCGAGAAATCGACATGAGGGTAATACGCAAGAACGAAGCAGAGGTGGGAGATCATAAAGGCAATTCCGCCGGCGGTAAACCACTTGACGCCCTTAGGTATAAGAAGCACATCACCAAGCCAGCTGAATATCAGGGCGGCCACAACGATGAGGCGAATGTCCGAGACGGCCATGCAGTACCATCCCAGCAGACCCAGAAGAATAAAGCCCTTGGAATATGCGCGCATTCTGCTGTTCTTAACAAAGCTTGCGTATAGATGGATGATACTGGAAATCAGGAAAACTGCAAAGAATAAGTATTTCAATGGTCACCCTCCCAATGTGTGGTTAAGATATATTAACATAAAATTTGTTATATATCAACAAAAATAACAAAAAATATCACTGAAATATAAAAACAGTATTTGCAATATGACTAATACTGAGTTATAGTAGTTATACCTGATGATAAACGGAGGTATAACATGAAATACATTTTTATAGTAAATCCCAAAGCGGGAGCCGGAGATGTGGCGGAAAAACTGCGGGCAGAGATCGCCGCTCTTCCGGAAAAGGACAGCTGCGAGATCTATGAGACTAAGTGCCCCGGTGATGCGACAGCTTATGTAAAGAAACGCTGCGGCGAAAATAAATGTGAGTCCCTTCGTTTTGTCGCCTGCGGAGGTGACGGAACGATCAATGAAGTCTTTTCCGGCGCCGTGGGCGAGGAGAATGTCTCCGTGTCCGTATATCCCTGCGGAAGCGGTAATGACTTCGTTAAGTGTTTCGGCGGCGTTGACACTTTCCTTGACGCGGCAAAGCTTATTCACGCGTCTGAACGATCCATCGATGCTTTGAAGGTGGAGGATCGTTACAGCTTTAATGTGACAAACTTCGGCTTTGACACCACGGTTGCTATCACCATCAATAACGAGCGCGAGAAGACCGGACACGGCAATAAGAATGCCTATACAAAGGGCGTTGTGACTGCTCTTATCAAGAGCATGAATAACAAATGCAAGGTATGGGCAGACGGTGAATTGCTCAATCCCACCGGGAAAGCTCTCCTCTGCACGGTCGCAAACGGCCAGTATGTGGGCGGCTCCTTCAAGTGCGCTCCCAGAGCCAGACTTGACGACGGACTTATGGAGGTATGCCTTATTAAGCCTATCTCAAGGCTCAGGTTTGTCAAGATACTCACTCCCTATACTAACGGCGAGCATCTTGACCGTGAGGATATGAAAGATATTATCACATACCGACAGGCAAAGAAGGTCGATGTTGAGGCTCCGGAAGGCTTTGCTTATTCCCTTGACGGCGAGATAATATACAGTACAAAATTCTCTATCGAAATAGTTCCCTCTGCGCTGAAGCTTGCCGTGCCGGAAGCATAATAGCAGGGCCGCCCGATTTTTCGAGCGGCCCTTCCATTTGAAAATTGTATCAGATCTTTATCAGCTCGTAATCGCGTGACCCGAGACCTATTTCCTGACCGTGGGCAAGACCTGACTCCCACTCGGTGTCGGGATGAGTCAGACGGAACACATCGTGATCCGGAGCATTGCCGCCAAATTCCCTGATATTGTCGTCCAGACAGCTCCCCTCGACAGCGGGCATCCTGTTGCAGAGGTCAGCACAGGCCTGATCCAGCGCCACAGGGTCAAAGGAGGCCAGCATACCCACATCGGGGATGATGGGAATATCGTTTTCTCCGTGGCAGTCGCAGTTGGGGGATACATCACAGATAAGAGAGATGTGGAAGTGGGGCTTATCCTTGCAGACGGCGTAAGTATATTCGGCGATCTTATAGTTGAGCATGGTGATGGAGCCTTCACCGTCAGGCTCGATCGCATCCTTCGGGCAGGCGGCGATACATCTGCCGCAGCCCACGCATTTATCGTGGTCAATGCGGGCCTTGCCGTTTTCAATAACAGGCCCGCCGTGAGCGCAAATGCGCCTGCATGAGCCGCAGCCCACACACAGCTCTGCCGTTACGACAGGCTTGCCCTCGAAATGCTGCTCCATTTTGCCCCGACGGGAGCCGCAGCCCATACCCAGATTTTTCAGTGTGCCGCCAAATCCGGTACATTCGTGTCCCTTGAAGTGGGTAAGGGAAATAATGATATCCGCGTCGGCGATGGCTGTGCCGATCTTGGCCTCTTTTACATAGGGCAGATCGATAGGTATGATCGTATCATCTGAGCCCTTCAGACCGTCGCCTATTAATACATGGCAGCCTGTCTGCAGAGGCGAGAAACCGTTCAGATAGGCGGTGTCAATATGGTCAAGAGCGTTTGTCCTGCTGCCCACATAAAGGGTGTTGCAGTCTGTAAGGAACGGTTTTCCGCCGAGATGCCTGACATAGTCGGCTACGACTTTCGCATAGTTGGGGCGCAGGAAGGAAAGATTTCCGTATTCACCGAAATGTATCTTGATCGCCGCATACTTGTCCTGAAAATCAATGCTCTCAAATGAGGCCGCCTTCATAAGTCGGTGGAGCTTCTGCATAAGGTTCTCCGCCGGGGTAGCCTTGAACGAGGTAAAGAATACTTTTGAATCAGCCATGATTGACCTCCTGTCGTATGTACGATATATACTATGGGCCGAATGTCATGATATTGCCTGTAGAATGCTCTGGAGATTTGTTATAAGCACAACGAAAAACGAGGCCGTAATCCCTATGGCCAGCTCATATTTCCAATATGCAACCAACAGCCCGAGTACCTCCCGCATGAAGGCATTAGGCCAGAAGTACCATCTTGTGCGGCTGCCGATGCCTGCCGCATTAAGACCTACCTGAGACGCATATACGCCGCTGCGGAAAACATGGAACGACGAGGTCGCAAATATTACTTCTGCGTCAGGCTTCATGCCGTGGATCATCGGCTCGGAGAATTTCATATTCTCATAGGTAGTTGTGGACTTATCCTCTTTGATAATCCTGTCAGCGGGAATACCCTTTGACAGCAGATAACGGGTCATGGCCTCGCTTTCGGATATACACTCATCCGTACCCTTACCGCCTGACGGGATAATATACCGGACAGGCTTTCCGCTGCTCTCAGCTGTGCGGTAATAATCTATTGCCCTGTCCACCCGGCCGCGGAGAATAGGGGACAGAGTACCGTCTTTTCTGAAGCCGCAGCCCAATATCATCAGGAAGTCACAGTTCCGGTCGGGAGCGATCTTCAGGCAGATAAGAGTGCAGATGGAGGTGGAAATAATCAGGTTTTCAAGGAAAAATATCCCAAGCGCGCCTATATTTGTGACGGCCTTGAAGATAAAGCTGTTCTTGTGATCCGGGAAATACTTAACCGTCATCAGCACAAAGAACACTATCGCGCCCGTAATGAACAGTCCTACGGCAGAGCCGAGAAGATTGACAGGACGAAAGCCCTCATGCCTGATAAGAGAAATGTTGCTGAGAGTGATCGCAATGAAGAATACCACCATAACAGGCAGTGTCAAGCCTATGGCGACTACAATATATACACCCATCAGAGACAGCGCGCCGGAGGCCGTCTGATCGGCAAAGCGCGTCAGCAGCAGCACGCCGTATACCAGCATCATCAGCGCAAAAACAACGCAGATGAGCATAAGGGTGAAGTTGAATATGGGCTTGTAGCCGTATATGTTTATACTCTTCTGCTCGGTAAAGCGACGGTAAAACCATATACCCAATACGAGAAAATATGCCCCTACCGCAATAAAGATCAGCTGCCAATACTGAAAATCGTGGGCCAGACTCTGCTGATACAGAATACCGAGCGAGCTCACTTTAAGATCAGAGAAGGTGTATTCGGGGCCATTCTCTCCGCCATCCTCGCTGGTGTATCTGACTCTAACATCACTTGAGCCGGGATCAACAGCGGACATAACAAAATATGATTTGCCGTCAAGCTCAAAGGCGGCGGCGTTTTCGATTACCGTATCGTCATAATCAAGCGAGACAAGATCAAACCTGGCATCCGGGCTGGGGGCGGAGACAATGTATGTTCTTGAGAATATCGCAAAGACTGTAATGACAGTAAGGATAACGATAATGAACAATAAAACGGAAAACAGCAGAGATTTTTTCATGTTCTGTACCTTGGAAGTATATCCTGGATGTAATAACAGCAGGCCGGACAGAGTTTTCGCCCGAACTGTATGATTTCTATGGCAACACCGCATAATGCGGCAAGAGCAGATACCGAGAGAAAATGGGTTCTGATGACGGCACTTTTTCGCAGGAATACTTTGTGTATTGCAAGAAAAAGTGACTAAATCAGGGCACATTTTACCCGGTAGATGCCGCAGGCGTATTATGCTGTGTTGCCCTATATCTGATATATTATTACTGCGCTCCTGATTTGTCAATCAACATACAGTGTTTTGCGTATCGGGCAGACCGGGATGAAAAACACAAAAAGGCGAAATTTTGTAGGTTTGTCAATGATGCGTTACAAAATTAAAGAATGAAGGAGGAGCCGGAGGCGACGAGTTCATTCTTTAATTTTGGGCCGGGAAATCAAGGTGTGCCGAATGAAGAAAGAACCTGTTTGGGTGAGCGCCAGTTCAGA
>JAZUJF010000003.1:0-3190 GCA_045642585.1 Candidatus Limivicinus sp. | reverse complement strand
TGTCTACCAGACAAAAGCGGGATTTTTTCAGTCTGTCAACCATACTGATCTCCGATAGAAGGGTCAGGATTACGAGCAGAGGATGGTTCTCGTCAGCATAGACGAAGACCGCAGGGGAAACAATCCGCTCAAAACCGAAGGGCTTTATCGGAAATCAGAATAAGAAGTTGACAAAGGTCGTTTCTTGTAGGAAAATAGTATCAGAACCACATTCCGAAGAATTTGAAAACCATGGAAACGATGCTCATTGCGAAAGCATGATCACCCCAATGCATAGTGCTCCTCCTTTCTGCCAACTCCGCGTTGGCCAAATATCAGATACATGGCAATACAATACCATTTACTGGTAGTGTAGCTGTAAAAAATTCCCTCGTCAAGAGCGTTGTTCGTAAATGATACAATATATGTGTTTCGTATCATAATCAATAATCATCTTATCATTCCTTTGCTTCGCGTGATAAGGTGTTGCGTTTTATTTGCTCTTTGTGCCGACGCGAAGCGGCGGAATGGATGATTAATATGAAAGAAAACAGGACGGATTTTCTGAAAGAATGTATAGCGGACGCTATTCTTTCGCTTTTAAAAGAAAAACCGATCAACAAGATCACCGTAGATGAGATAAGCAAACTCTCCGGCGTCGGGCGGGCGACCTACTTCCGCCATTTTTCGTCTAAAGAGGAGGCGATCATCTATAAGCGTCGTGTTCTGTGGAAGAGGTACTGCGATGAACACGATATCGTGGTCACAGACAGATTCTACATCGGCAATGCTCCGGCTTTTTTCCGGTTTGTTTATGAAAACAGGGAGATGGCGGTGCTTTTATATTCTACCGGAAACAAGCATATGATGTTAGACTATTTCAGGAGCATTGCTGAAGATCCGGCACGCAGCAGCTCAGAGCGGTTCCGGGAGAAGTTTCTTATTTTTGGCCTGATGGGGCTTCTGGATGAATGGCTCATGACCGGCTTTAAGGATACTCCCGAGCAGATGTGTCAAAGACTTGATTCGATCATATCTACTATCGGCACAATGGAAATGCCGTAATGCTTAAAGGCACCTCGTTAGGCGGTGCCTTTAAGCTGTTTATATTACTGCTTTTTCAGTATCTCGGCCTTATCTATTATGAACTGCCTGAGCCATTCCCCGGCCTCCTCGTTTTTCAGAGCGAAGTCGATGATAGACTCAAGGTAGCCCTTGAGGTTTCCGGTATCGTAGCGCCTGCCCTCAAAGTCTACTGCGCACATCTTTTCCATGTGGCACAGCTCTCTCATGCCGTCGGTGAGCTGGATCTCGTTGTTGCGTCCGGGAGCGGTGTGCTCCAGAATATCAAAAATGCCGGGAGTCAGCACATAACGGCCCATGATGGCATAATTACTCAGCCGCTCTGCCATGGTGGGCTTCTCGTTCATGTCGCCGATGCGGTAGATGCCGTTGCCAAGAGACTCCTCAAGCTTTACGGAGGAATACTTGCAGATTTCCTCGCCGGGAAATTCTCTCACGGCGATAGCGCTGCAGTTGTTATCCTCGGCGGCATTGACCAGCTGCTTGAGAACGGGGGTCTCGCTGAGCATGATGTCATCCCCCAGCAGGATGCCGAAGGGCTCGTCGCCGACAAAGCTCCTGGCTCTCCATATGGCGTGGCCCAGACCCTTTGTCTCCTTCTGACGCACGAAGAAAACATCGGCCATATCCGCCACATTGCGCACGGTCTCTGCCTCCCTGACCTTGCCATCGGACAAAAGACGGGCTTCCAGATCGGGGGCGTAGTCAAAATAGTCCTCGATGGGGGATTTACCCCGGTTGGTGATGATAAGAATCTGCTCGACCCCGGCGGCCACAGCCTCCTCCACAATGTACTGCAAAACCGGTTTATCCACCAACGGCAGCATCTCTTTCGGAATACTCTTGGTGTTTGGGAGCAGTCTTGTGCCCAGACCGGCGGCGGGAATTATCGCTTTGCGAACCTTCATTCCGTTTCCTCCGTTTCATTATCAAATCTGTTTATTTCCAGCTCTTGGGCTATCTCTTCGCGGTGATGGAGGGAAAACTCACACCCGCAATAAAGCTGACGGTAGATACCGTGCTCCTCAGCCAGCTTCTGGGCGCGGTTTTCGCCGTCGCGTTTTTTGAAGTCGGAGGGGAGCCAGCTTATGCCAAAGGCGCGGCCTGTCTCCTCGCCCAGCGCGTTGATACGCACCGCGTCCTTGTGACGGGAGAGGGTGAGGGTGGTGCAGAAATAGTCATATCCGTACTGCTTGGCCAGCTTTGCGCACTCCATAAGCCGCAGGCGGAAACATTCTGTGCACCTTGCGCCGCCCTCCGGCTCGTTTTCGAGACCCTTTATCCGGCTGTAATAATCCTGACTCTTCCATGGCTCCGCAAGGACATTCACCTTGTCTGCCAGTCCCATTTTCTCGATGATCTCGATCTGGGCCCTGAAGCGCCGGTCAAACTCCTCCTGCGGGTAGAGATTGGGATTATACCACAGGATGGTAACATCAAAGAACCGGGTCAGATATTCAAGCACGGCGCTGGAGCATACCCCACAGCATGAGTGGAGAAGGACGCGGGGCAGCTTTTTACCCCGCTTCTGGATGATGCGATCCAGCTCCTTCATGTAATTTCTGTTCATCTTACCGCAGGAAGCCGTTGACTATCTGCTCTTCTGCCTCGCTCTCGGTGAGGCCGAGAGTCATGAGCTTTATGATCTGGTCACCGGCGATCTTGCCGATGGCCGCCTCATGGATAAGGGCGGAATCAATATTGTTGGCCTCAAGCTCGGGAATGGCAAGGACCTTTGCAGAGTCCATAATAATGGCGTCGCACTCGGTGTGGCCGGAGCAGGCGCAGTTTCCGATTATGCGGGAGCAGTATTTCTGGAAGCTCCTGTCCTTGGCAACGGAGCGGGAGACAACATCGGCGCTGCTGCCGTCGCCGTTCATCTCGATGGTGTAGCTGCTGTCGGCGACCTGCTCGCCATGGGTCATGAGGCGCTCATGCACCACAAGGCGGGCATTCGCATCCAATCTGGCAACGGTGTTTCTCACGGTGGAGTCCACGCCCTTTATCTGCACCATCTCCATCTCAACGGAGCTGTCCTCGCCGATGTTCAGCTCGCTGGAGGGATTCATGATACGCTTGCCCAGACCGTCGCCCTCGCCGTAGTGCTTCTCCACATACTTGACATGGG
>JAZUJF010000002.1:0-2388 GCA_045642585.1 Candidatus Limivicinus sp. | reverse complement strand
AAGGCCATTGACATAGAGTATTCCCCGGATAAGGTGCTGGATATAATAAGAGCCACCACACACTCCCGTCTGCCTGTCTATGAGGGCAGTGTGGACAATATTATCGGCATTCTCCAGATAAGAAAGTATATAAAGGCTTACCTCCGTCTGGGCAAAAAGCTGGATCTGCGCGCCCTTCTGGATGAGCCATACTTCATCCATCAGAGCACCAATATCGACGAGCTTCTGCCCATTATGTCCAGATCCAGACAGAGCATTGCCGTCGTCACCGACAACTACGGCGGCACACTGGGTATCGTCACTGTTGAGGACATTCTGGAGGAGCTGGTGGGCGAGATATGGGACGAGGACGATGTGGTGGAGGAGAGCATTGAGGAGCTGGGCGAGGGAATATATCAGGTAGACGCGGATGAATCCGTGTCCGATGTTATGGAGCGCCTTGAATACGATGACCCCGAGGAGGACGAGGAGCTGGTCAATACCCTCATGGGCGAATGGGCCTACGAGCAGTTCACCGCTATCCCCAAGGTGGGAAACAGCTTCAGCTACCACCGTATGTGCGTCACCGTATCCCAGATGGAGCATAACCGCATCACAAAGCTTAAAGTGACCCTCCTGCCCGGAAAAGAGGAAGGGGGCGAGGCAGAATGAATGTAATTCTTATCGCCGCCGGGATCCTTGTGTGCATAGTTTTCTCCGGGTACTTCTCCGCGTCCGAGATGGCCTTCTCCGCCTGTAATGTGCTGAGACTGGAAAAGCTCAGGGATGACGGGGACAAAAAGGCAAGGGCCGCCGTGTGGATCACAGAGCATTTCGACGACGCGCTCTCCGCTATCCTCATAGGCAACAATCTGGCAAACATCGGGGCATCCTCTCTGGCTTCCGTGCTGGTGCTGACGGTCACAGGCTCAGACAGCTATACATGGGTCGCCACCGTCATTCTGACAGTTCTCATAATAATCTTCGGCGAGACTATGCCCAAGATAGTCACAAAGAAAAATCCCAACGATTCCGCCCTGAAAAAGGCTTATTTCATCCGCTTCCTCATGATAGTGCTCAAGCCCCTTATCTGGCTCGTTGTCACGGTCATCCATCTTGTCACCGGCTCTCTCAAGGGGGAGGATGAGGATGAGACGGCCGATGAGGCGGTGGAGGAGCTTCAGTCCCTGATCGAGACAGCCGAGGACGAGGATGTGCTTGACGAGGATCAGTCGGAGCTGATGCAGGCCGCTATCGACTTCGGCTCAATATGCGCCTTTGAGGTCATGACCGCCCGTGTGGATGTGAAGGCCATTGACATCGACGACGACTGGGAGGATATTATCGCCGATGTTGAGGCGTCAACTTATTCCCGGATACCCGTATATGAGGACTCTATTGACAATATCATAGGCGTGCTGTACATGAACCACTTCCTCAAGGCTCTCACCGACGAGGAAAAGCCGGACATCAGGTCGCTCTTGATGCCCACCTGCTATGTGTACAAGACCATGAAGCTGCCCGCGGTGCTCTCCACTCTGCGTAAGGCAAAGCAGCATCTGGCCATAGTCACCGACGAGTACGGCGGCACTCTGGGCGTTGTGTCCATGGAGGATGTGCTGGAGCAGATCGTGGGCGAAATATGGGATGACACCGACGAGGTGGAGCAGGAGATCGTCATGCATGACTCCGGAGAATACGAGCTTGACGGTGACATGGTGATCTCAGATTTTCTGGAGCTGGCGCACATCAACGAGGACGATTTCGACTTCGACAGCGGCACTCTGGGCGGCTGGGTCATCGAGATGTTCGGCGGCTTTCCCAAGGTGGGGGACAGCTTTGAATTCCGGAATATACGCTTCTCCGTCATGGAGATGACCGACGGGAGAAGAGTGGATAAGGTGCTGGCGGAAAAGTACGCCGACGAAGGATAAAGGGCAAAGCCGGACGATACAGGCTCTGCCGCAAGTAATTCTTAATACTTCAAACAATTAATAACGCTTCCGCGGTGAGACTGAGAAGCTCCTGCCCCTGCAGGCGCATATTAAACACTGTACAATGTCCGACATTTTTAACGGGAGACCTCATCCGTCACGGGCGGACGCTGTAATATTGTGCAGATCGTACCTTTTCGGTCGCCGCCCGCGCCACCTTCTCCAAAGAAGAAGGTTTAGCTGGTGTATAATCGACCTAATAAAGTATACTGATATTCAAAGGTTTATCAGAGAATAGTAATAGAGGCAAAACAAAAAAAGACTCCCGGAGCGCTCCGGGAGTCTTTCCTAAATTCTAAGGCAACACCGCATAATGCGGCAAGAGCAGATACCGAGAGAAAATGGGTTCTGATGACGGCACTTTTTCGCAGGAATACTTTGTGTATTGCAAGAAAAAGTGACTAAATCAGGGCAC
>JAZUJF010000001.1:0-7052 GCA_045642585.1 Candidatus Limivicinus sp. | reverse complement strand
CATTGTATTATAGAATCATACTTTTTGAAAAATTTAGGTTACAGACCCTAATTATACCATCAAGTACCTATTCATTCAAGTCTTTGTTAATTCACGAAAGAACCAATATTTTCACGAAAGCCTAATAAATTCACAAAAGACATACCAATCGTGACGGCATCAGTTTTATAATGTAAAAAAGGCCCCCAGGAAATAACTCCCGAGAGCCTCAAAACGAAAGTCAAAGTGTAGGAAACGCCCTAAAATTAAGGGAAAAAGAAAGAACCGTAATTCTATCAAAATTACGGTTCTTTTTTGGTCCGAGTGAGAAGATTCGAACTTCCGGCCTCTTGAACCCCATTCAAGCACGCTACCAACTGCGCTACACCCGGATTTCCTTCGCGCTCGATTATAATAGCACAGGAGGTTGTAAAATGCAATACCCATTTTTTGTTTTTTTACAAAAAATCATGCGAAGATCCCGGGAAGATCCCGGGCGAGCATCCGATCACTCTGTGAAGTGAATGTGGCTGTTGATGTGGTCGGCGCAGAAGCAATGGTATCCCTGACACTGTGAGCAATATCTGAACTCCAGATCAGGATATTCCGTATCTGTCCTGCCGCAGACAGAGCACTTGTGGTTATAGAGCTTGTATTCCTGCTGACGGCGGATCTGTGCCGATGCTTTTTTGAAATTGATGGCGCTCTTTGACTGACGCGGAGGAATGAAAGAGAACAGGTTCCTGAGATCCGAGCCGCAGAACAGAAGGAAATTCATAAACGCGACAAAGGGGATAAAAGCATAGGGAATACCGGAGAAGAAGACCGCATAAACGAAATAAATAAGGTCGATGATCCCCACATATTTCATCTTTATCGGGATAATGTACATGAACAGGACGGTGCTTTCCGGGAACATAACGGCAAAGGCCAGAAACATTGAGAGATAAACATATGTGGCGGTCAGACTGATACGGATACCGGTGACAAAATAAATCACAAACCCGCAGATCAGAGTCAAAACCACACCAATTAAAAAGAACAGTGTGAAGGGACCGGCACCCCATCTGGCCTCCAGTGCCGAACCGAGAAGATAGTAGCAATAGATCACCAGAAGGGTGAGAATACTGGAGCCGGCGGGATAGAGCATAAATGTGAGTATGCGCCAGACCTGTCCCTGCATTACAAGCGCCGGGTCAAAGGTGAGATAGGCAGAGAGAACAGGATTGATTTTGCCCACAAGCCAGAACACCACGCTGGCTATACAGATATATTTCATCAGATTAGGAATACCGAAACGGGGATTGCGGTAACAGAACAGATCGATCTGGCGTCTAAAACTCTTCATCATGTGTCTCCTGATATATACTCGATACTGTTAATATATGCCATACGCGCCGTAAAGTCCACTGTTATTTGTTAACAATTCGGTCTTTATACATATTATTTGGAAATATTTCAGATTTACATATAATAGTCCTTTAAAACGAAAGCTGTTTGTGGTATTATACATTCTGTTATATTGTGGGGTCATGAGGTATAGTGCGAAAGTTCCTTTCACACTATGTCATCAAAATAAATAATCATCTTATCATTCCTTAGCTTCGCGTGATAAGATACAGCGCTTTAATTACTACATATGCCGACGCGAAGCGGCGGAATGGATGATTATATGACAGATAATGAAATCAGAAATGAACTGATCGAGGGACGCAATGCTGTTATTGAGGCGCTGCGCGCAGACAGATCCATTGATAAGATATATATTGCCAGGGGCGATGTGGATAAGACTCTGGGACACATTGCGTCCAGGGCGAGAGATAAGGGAATAGTGGTGGTAGAGGCCGACCGCCGCAAGCTGGATTTCATGAGCCAGACGAAGGCACATCAGGGCGTGATCGCCGTTGTGGCGGTCAGAGACTACTGCGAGATCGGTGACATCCTTGCCCTCGCCCATGAGCGCGGCGAGAGCCCGTTTGTGATCGTCTGTGACGAGATCAGCGACCCGCATAATCTTGGCGCCATTATCCGCTCTGCCGAATGTTCGGGGGCTCACGGTGTTATTATCCCCAAGCGCCGCAGCGCGGGGCTTACCGCTATCGTGGACAAGGCATCCGCCGGCGCCGCCGAGCATATGGCCATCGCCAGAGTGCCCAACATACCCGCCGCCATCAAGGAGCTGAAGGACAGGGGACTCTGGGTTTACGGTACGGCGGCGGACGGCACAAATGACCTGTGGCATACAGATTTTTCGGGCTCAGTGGCACTTGTCATCGGCTCGGAGGGTGACGGCATGGGCAAGCTTGTGAAGGAAAACTGTGACTTTATCGTGTCTCTGCCTATGAAGGGCAGGGCCAGCTCTCTCAATGCCTCGGCGGCCGCCGCCATCACCATGTATGAGGTAATGCGCCAGCGCATGGGCAAATAATTATACCGGTATGGGGAAGTACCCCAATCTGATTTGCAGGATTCAGGTTTAGAGAATGGATTTCAGTAAGCTTTTTGAATTTGATACAGAGCAGAATAACTCCTCGGTAGAGGATATTCTTGCGGAATACAGGGCAGAAGAGAGAATGAACAGTGCTCCTCCGCTGTCTGAGGACGGTTACGCCCAAAATACCTTTGCGGACGGCTCGGCCTATGAAAAAGAGGATTATTACTATTCACAGGACGCCGATTCCGCGGCACCTTATGATGAAGATGAGGACGATGTAAGGGTCTATGCCCCTGCCGGCAGGACTTCGGCACAGCCGGAGAGCAATGTGGCGGTACGGGAAAAGAAGGAGACCAATATCAGCGCCCTTGAGGATGAGGCAAGACGCTACATAGCCATGGTTCAGGAGTATGCCGCGAAAAAACAGCGCGGAGAGCCTGATGCTGTGGAGGATTACAGTGCCTATGTGAATGAAGAATACAGGTCTGAGGACGATTATGCCGATGATGAGCTGCCTGAAAATGATGAGTCCGGGGAGAACATTTTCGGCTATGAGGAAGAGGCGGAGCCGGAGAGAATAAAACCCTCAAGGCCTGTCAAACGCAACGTGGGGGGATTATTCAATAAGCTCATCCGTCCTTCCCGCTCCATAGAGAAGGAAGAGTTCCCGGAAGAGGATGCAGACACACCGCCGGAAACTCAGGAGGAGCAGGAGCTTATTACTGAGGAGGAAGAGCTTCCCGAGGCGGAACACATAAACATGGAGTATTCCTATGAGGAGTATTCCCAGGAGGATACAGATGACGGCTCAGAGCCCCGCTGGAAAAAGCATCACGAGGACGAGGAGCCGGATATTGACAGCCGCTTCAATCTGAGCGGGAAAAAACCAAACGAAAGGATGCTGTACGGCAGCAAGGCTGTTGACCTCAGCGCCGACGAGGAATATACACAGGTCACACAAAAGAGCGCCCCCATAACCCACTGGACAGAGGAGCAGGAGCCTCTTGATGAGGAGACCGAGCGCCGGATGGGGCGCAGGAAAACGAGGCATCAGCTCAGAAAGGAGCGGGAGGCCGCCCGGGAGGAAGCCCGTATCGAGCGGGAGAAGGCCATCAAGGAAGGCAAGATCGCCGATGACGCGCCCTTCGAGTATGCTGAAAAGGAAGATACCCGTCGTGATCCCGCAAGGTTTGAGGATAACGACAGCACATACTTCCCGCCCACCTTCAAAGAATATCTGGCATCCTCCGTGATGTCATTCATTATCCGCCTGAAGGGTGCGGCTGACAGCGTCGGCGGCACAATGGTCGATACTCAGGAGGATCTGGGGCAGGAGGTCAGCCCCGCGGTCGGAGCAAAGTATTACGGCTCTTTTATTCGTTCCCAGAAGATGAGATTGAGATTTGCCGCCGCAATACTTGTGCTGATGATATACATCTCTCTGGGGCTTCCCGTGCCGGGGATGCTGAAGGATCTGAGAGTACAGGCGGCCGGGCTTGCGGCAATGCAGCTGGGTATTATGCTGATAGGGCTTGATGTGTTTACCAATGCCATCGTAAATCTTACGAGACCTAAGATCGGTGCGGATACTCTTGCCGTTTTCGGCTGCATCATTACCACCGCCGACGCGCTGATAGTGGCAAAAATGGAGTCTGCCGCTCTCCATACCCCGCTGTGCGCGCTGTCAAGTCTTTCGTTTGCGGGAATAATGCTCGCGTCGGCGCTGAATACGACTGCGCTCAAAAAGACTATTCTGGTCCCGGCTATCGGCAAGAAGTTCTTTGCGGTCACAGGGGAGATAAAGCTGAAGGACAAGAAGCTGACTCTGCTCAAATCACTTCGCCCCGCATCCGGGTTTGTCCGCCGCGCGGAGGAGCTGCCTCCGGATGAGGCCGTATATAATCGCATTACCCCTATTCTTGCCATTTTTGCTCTGCTTTTTTCGATTATCGTATGTATCGTACATAAAGACATATCTGATTTCGTCTTTGTTTTCTCCGCTGTTATTGTTGCGGCGGTTCCGGCAGGCGCACTTTGCGCTTTCGCTCTGCCGTATTACATTTCATCCAGAAAGCTCTTTAAATCCGGGGCGGCTATTGCGGGCTGGTCCGGAATGAGTGAGATAGGATTGAGCCGAAACCTGATAGTCACAGACCGCGATCTGTTCCCCGGTGACTGCGTGGAGCTTGAGAGCCCTGAAATATTTGCGGGAATAGATGTTAAGACGGCAATATCATATGTGGGAACGATGATGTGCGCCGCGTCCTCCTGTGTTACTCCCTGCTTTGCGGAGCTGATGGAGGATAACGGCTGTGCTCTTCGTCCGCTGGAAAACTTTGAGTTCCTGTCCGGCGGCGGAATGAGCGGTGTTATTGACGGACATAAGATATACTGCGGCAGTACGGATTTCATAAGCCTCCTTCGGAATGTGTCCATCCCTTACCGGGTAAAGGACAAGACGGCCGTATTTCTGGTGGTGGACAATAAGCCCTGGGGAGTATTCATCATAAAGTATACTGCCGACCCCAAGGTGCGAAAGGCACTGGTGGAGCTTGTGCGCTCAACGAGACACCCGGTTTTTGCCGTGAGAGACTTTAATGTGACCCCGGAGCTGCTCAAGAAGGTTTTTGACCTGCCCACAGACGGGTATGACTTCCCGCCGTTTACCGAGCGCTATGACCTCTCTGAGCCGGGTGACAGCCAGAAGAGCAAGATCGCGGCTATCCTCTGCAACGAGGGACTTGGCCCTCTCACAAAAACTGCCGATACAGGCAGAGCGGCCTATGTCGCCACGAGGATAAACAGCTTTATCTGTGTACTGCTTTCGGCGGTCGGGATCATTTACGCGTTTGTAAGACTCTGCGCCGGATATATAACGGCGGCATCGCTTCTCAAGCTCTCTTTGTTTGGAATTATCCCGATTATTCTTGTCAGTCTCTATGTCAAGACGAAAGGTTAGTTATGAAGCATTATATAATCGTTAAGTTCAATGAACAGGCGGCGGACAGGAGGAAGCTTCTGGGCGAGATACAGCAGCTTTTTGACTCGGCAGACCCTATCCCCGGTGTGCACGGCTTTTCATTTACCGTTAACTGCATTGACCGCCCAAACCGCTATGACCTTATGATAGTCGCCCGGATGGATAAAGAGGCGCTGCCCGTATGGGACGGCTCTCAGCTTCACCGGGACTGGAAGGACCTTTTCGGTCAGTACATTTTGTCAAAGGCTATATTTGATGAGGAATAGGGCAGAAGGATAGAAACATGAATCTTCTTTACAGGATTCTAAAACAGGATCCCTCAAACAGAGACGGTGTCGTCACCGTGACCTCCGCGCTGAATATCATCGTTAACCTCCTTATCGCCGGAGTAAAGATAATAATAGGAACAGCTGTGGCCTCCATCGCCATCGTCTCTGAGGGTGTAAATAATGCCACAGATGCCGTCACCTCTGTGCTGACGATCGTCGGAACGAAGCTCTCCACCATGAGGCCCGATAAGAAGCACCCCTTCGGCTATGGGCGCATTGAATATCTCACAGGTCTTATTATATCTGTTCTTATCCTGATTTCCGGTATTGAGCTGCTGAAAAGCTCGATCGAACTGATCGTCAACCCGACTGAGCTTGCGATCTCCGGCGTGACGATAGCTATTGTGGCCGTTACCGCTGTAATAAAGTTCTTTATGGGCGTCTACACCATGAGAACAGGCAGACGAATTGAGTCTCCCGCACTGACGGCTCTCGGACTTGATTGCAGAAATGACTCGTTCATCTCGGTCGTCACCATCATTTCCGCGATAGTATTTCTCGTTTTTCATGTCTCTGTTGACGCATATGTGGGCGTTGCCACATCGGTGCTTGTTCTGAAGGCCGGTGCCGAGGTGCTGTTTGAGACTATTTCCGAGATACTTGGACGCCCAGGGAAAAAGGAACTGGCAGATAAGCTGTACAGGGAGATCCGCTCTACCGAAGGTGTGATCAACGCGGCGGACATGATGCTCCATAATTACGGCCCCGAGGAATACTCCGGTTCGGTCAACATTGAGATAGATCATAACAGGACTGTGGGTGAGGTATATGCCATTATTCACGACCTGCAGCTCAGGATCATGCACGAGCACAATGTGACCATGGTGTTCGGCATATATGCCGTGGACAACGACAGCCCGAAGGCGGTAGAGCTGCGCAGGATCATTCTTGAATTTGTAAGACCCCGGGAACATATAAACTCCATCCATGCTCTCTATATCGACGAGGACGCAAAGCGCATCTACTGTGATTTCGTAGTTGACTATGAGCTTCGGGATTGGGAAGAGACTGAAAGACAGTTCAAGGATTATATGAAAGACAAGTATCCCGAATACGATGTTGAACTGACCATTGAGACAGATTATGTATGATGCAGCTCTGTTATGATAGAAGCGGAATGTATACCGAACGGCTGCTCTGTCGGGACAATCTGAACGAATCAGTCACGGTATTATGGGAGTATCTTCGATAGAATATGTCCATAATAAGTGTTGCGGAGGTATATAATGTGAAAGTTTCTTTCACACTAAATCCCAATGCGCTTTAACGCGCACCACGATAAATAAAAGCTGTGCCGTCCTATAAGGCTTCCCCTTCCGGAGAAGGGGAA